>JACCRA010000601.1 GCA_013813825.1 Pyrinomonadaceae bacterium
GTGCTGACTCTCGCTCTCTGCGCCGTGTTCGCGCACTCTTCCACCGGCGCGTCAGCCCCGCCAGTGGAAGAGAGCGCGGCAACGGCCGTAGTGGCTGCGACGCCCTCACCTTTGCCTTTCGAGCCGATGGAAGAGTTAGTTTACGAAGGCGAGTTTTCCAAGCTCCTGCTGCGTGGCATTGAGATCGCCGAGTTCCGTTTCACCGCTTCACGCATCGACACGCCCGCCGTCGCACCTGATCAGGCGCAAAGCGCCGCTTCGCAACTGCTCTTCAAAGGCGACGCCACGGCCAGAGGCTGGTTTCGTAAACTCTTCGGCGTGGATTTTCACTTTACCATCGAAACCGTCGTCGAGCCGCGCTCGTTCGCCGTCGTCTCAACCACGAAGATTGATGAGCAGGGCAAGCGCGTCCGCCTGAGCGAAGCAGTCTTTGATCGCGTCAACGACAAGGTGACGTGGACGGAGCGCAACCCGAACGATCCGCAGAGCACGCCGCGCGTCGTCACCTCGCCCTTGAACGGCGCGACGCACGATTTCATCTCCGCCATCTATTTTCTGCGTACCAGACAACTCGCCGTCGGCCAGACGTTCGAGATCATGATGAGCGATTCGGGCGAGGTCTTTCCGATTCCCGTCAAAGTGGCCGAGCGGAAAACGCTGAAGACCGTGCTCGGCAAAAAAACCCCGACGTTGCGCGTGGACATTGAAGCCTTCGGCGACCGCCGCCTGATCCAGCGCAACGGTCAGATGACGCTCTGGATCACTGACGACGCGCGCCGTCTGCCCGTCCGCGTCCGCATCAACAGCGACATCGGCACGCTCGACATCAAACTCAAAAGCGTCGTTACTCCAAACCTGAAGTCCGCAAATAAAAGCTCAAAGTCTTAAAGTTAGCGCGAGTGATCCGGAACTCGATCTTTCGAAACCATTGAATTCTGAAGTTTTAAATTTGAAATTTCAGATCGCACCTTCTTCAACTTACTGCCAGTGCCCGCATGGATGGAGAAAGAAAGTCCTCTCCGAAATAGGTTTTGATGTGTCTAACTGTGGACTTTGAACTTTCGGCTTGGGACGCTCTGTTGACACTGCGCCCGTAATCACTTACAAATCAGTCTGCTTTGACCACTCTCGAACTGCCGCGCGATCCCGCGACGCGAGCCGATTCGCCTGTAAGGATTATTCGCTGCAATGTCTCCCCTCTCTCCCGACGATCCCGGCAACTCGACGGCCGCGCTGAGGCCGCTGTCACAACCTGTTCTTGTCGCGGATAAGCTGGCGGCGCTCTCGCCCGACGAGCCGCTGCCTGACGTGGCGTGGCAGGACGAAGCTCACCTGCTGGTGCAATCGCCCGACATCTTGTTCCTCTATTGGAACTATGCCCGCGATCCTTTCCAAACTTTACAGAAGGCCCTCGGCGCCGCCGCCGCGCATTACCGGCTTGGCGTACGCCTCGTTGACCTTGAGAGCGGCGAAGAGGACACGCACCCGGCCTCGCCCGAACGCGCACATTGGTACGACGTCCGTCCCGGTCGCGCGTACCGCGCGGATGTCGGCTTTTACTCTGACGCTTACCCTTTCGTGCGCCTGATGTCTTCCGAAGTAGCGCGCGCACCGCTGGCCGCCGTTTCCACCGTGAGCGCGGTTGAGAGTGATTTCCGCGTCGCCGCCGGCGACTTTTCGCGCGTGCTGAACGAGGCCGGCTTTGCTAGCGACGCGCTTGAAGTCGCGCTCGAAGGAGTTGACGAGGCGGAACCTGCGGCGCAGCTTTCCGCCGTTTCTATCGCGCGCGCTCTAACCGGGCGCGAGGTGCCATTGGCTAATGAAGAGGACTTTGCCGGGCTGCGTCACCTGATCGCCGCGCTCGCCTTCAGCGAAGACCTTGAGCGGGTCTTAGCGCGCCTGTCACCCAACCTCCTCGCATGGCTCGAAGCGGTCAACACCGAACACGGTGACGCGGCGCTTGAACCGGCGCGGCTGTTCGGCATTCTCCGCGAGATGCTCGGCTTCGAGTTGGAATATGACGACGAGGAGACGCTCGGTGCAGCAGCCGGTCAGCGCCCGTTCCTGCTTGCCGCTTCCAGTTCGGCGTGGGGCGGCAGCGACGTTAATCACTTGCCGCAACGGCGCGCGCGTGTCTGGCTGCCCAGCATGACCTCCGGACGGCTGCCGGCCGGAGGCGGCGCGCGGCAACCGCTCGGCGGGGCCAGCAACTGGATGCCGAGCATGACCACCGGCGGCGCGCCCGATTGGTCCCCCAGCATGACGGCCGGCGCGTCGAAAGATTGGTTACCGGGCACGTCGTTCGGTGAGCGGCCGCTGTTGCTTCGTTGGCGTTTGCTATAACAACTCATCAGATCGTGAGTTCGACGCGATACAAACATTCACCACAGAGGAAAATAAACACGATGAATGCGAGATGATCAGTGATGAATGAAAGCATCTGTCTGTCATTCATCACTGATCATCTCGCATTCATCATTCCCTCTGTGTGGTTAAAGTTCTCCGCGTAATTATCCCGTGCCGATTGGATTCTTCAGTCTCATCCTTCACGCGCACTTGCCATTCGTGCGCCACCCGGAGCATACCGAATTTCTCGAAGAGGATTGGCTGTATGAAGCGATTACGGAAGTCTATCTGCCGCTGCTTTCCGTCCTCGCCGAGCTGCACCGGACGGGAGTGCGCCCGCGCCTGACGCTGAATCTCTCGCCGACGCTCTGCGAGATGCTCGCCGATCCGCTGCTCCAAGAACGCTACACTCGCCACCTCACCAACCTGCTCGCGCTCTCCGAGAAAGAAGTGCCGCGCCACCGCTTTGAGACGCCAAAGTTCGTCCCCGCTGCCCGGATGTACCGCCGCACGCTGCGCCGCACGCTCAAGCTGTGGGAGTCAGTTTACAGACGCGATCTGCTCGGCAGCTTCCGCGAGTTACAGGACGCTGGGGCTATCGAGATCATGACCTGCGGCGCGACGCACGGCTTCCTGCCGCTCATCTCCACGACGGAGGCCCGCCGCGCGCAAATTCAAATCGCCGTCAACAATTACCGAAAGCATTTCCGCCGCCGCCCGCGCGGCATCTGGCTGCCGGAATGCGCTTACACACCCGGCATCGAGACTTTGCTGGCCGACGCTGGCCTCGAATATTTCGTCGCCGACACGCATGCCATTCTCTACGGCGAGCCGCGCCCGCGCTATGGCGCTTACGCGCCCGTCCGCTGTCCCAACGGCGTCGCCGTCTTCGCGCGCGATATGGAAACCAGCCAGCAAGTCTGGAGTTCTATCATCGGCTATCCCGGCGATCCCCACTACCGCGAGTTTCACCGCGACCTCGGTTGGGACGCGCCACATGAATACTTATTGCCGCACCTGCACGCCGACGGTAAACGACGACACCTCGGCTTGAAGTATCACCGCGTCACCGGGCGCGAAGTGCCACTCGACCGCAAAGAACCTTACGATCCCGCTATTGCCCGTGAACGCGCGCTCGCTCACGCAGCTCACTTTGTCGGCGAAAGGATAAAACAGGCCGAACGCCTGCGCCCCGCGTTGGGTGGACGCGCGCCGCTCGTCGTCTCGCCTTACGACGCCGAACTGTTCGGCCACTGGTGGCACGAAGGGGTCCAGTTTCTCGACTTCGTTTTCCGTCACCTCCATGCGCGACGCGCGGAGATCGCCACCGTCACGCCCGGTGACTACCTCGACGCCCGCGAGCCGCTTCAGACTCAACGCCTCTCGCTCTCTTCGTGGGGGGCCGAGGGCTATTACAAAGTCTGGCTCAACGAGGGCAACGCTTGGATGTACCCGCACCAGCGCGCCGCCGAAGCGCGTCTGACCGCGCTCGCCAACCGCTTCCCCGCTCCCCCTAATGCACTGACCCATCGCGCGCTCAACCAAGCCGCGCGTGAACTGCTGCTGGCGCAGGCCAGCGACTGGGCTTTCCAAATCTATCAAGGCACGACGGTCGAATACGCGACCCGCCGCTTTCGCTCGCATGTTCGCCGCTTCAACGCTCTCGCCGAGCAACTTGAACACTCCGCCATCGACGAAGAGCAATTGACCGAGATGGAGCGACGCGACAACCTCTTCCCCGAAATCGACTACCGCCTCTATCGCACTCAACAACTCGCCGCCGGCGAACACGGATGATCCGCCCTCACCCGCTGATCATCGGCCATCGCGGCGCTTCCGCCCACGCGCCCGAAAATACTCTCGCCGCCTTTGAACTGGCGCTGGCCGCCAATGCCGACGGCATCGAGTTCGACATCCGACTCGCCCGCGACGGTGTGCCCGTCGTCGTCCATGACGCGACGCTACGGCGCACGGCCCTCCGCGATGGTTCAATAGCAGCACTCTCATCAACCGAACTCGGCCGCATCGGCGTCGGCGCGTGGTTCAACCGGCGCTTCCCCGCCCGCGCGAAAATCGGATACGCTAGCGAGACGATTCCGACTCTCCAAC
>JACCRA010000618.1 GCA_013813825.1 Pyrinomonadaceae bacterium
CATCGAGTGTGTCTTGGGGATTAGTGGTGCCGATGCCGACGTTGCCGCCGCCATTGTTGAGCGCCAAGATGCGTGGTTGGAAGACGCCATAGTCAAAGGCGGAGATGTAGCCGAGATTACCGCCGGAGCCGATGACGATGCCTGTGCCACTCCCTGTTAACGAGGGATTCAACGGCGTCGTATCACCCTTAAACCAACTCGATCCATCAGCACGAATAGCGATGCCGCCGGGGTTGCTTAGACCCTCCACGCCAATGCCGCTGAAGCTGAAGCCATACACGCCTTTGCCGATGCCACTGTTGCCAAACACGCCAGTGAAGCTGCCGCTTTGACCCCGCACGCCTGTGCTGCTGCTGCTTCGGCCCTCCACGCCATCGCCGCTGCTGCTATCGCCATACACGGCAGTGCTCTGTGACACCACATGCAACTTTCTAGTCGGGCTGCTCGTCCCGATGCCGACGTTGCCACCTGATGTCACCCGCATCCGCTCCGTGATCGTCCCGCCGGTCGGCGCGGTGCGGAAGATCAGCGCCGCCGCGTCGAGCGCCCCGCTGTCGAGGTAGAGTTGGCCGGGGAAGTTCGTCGCGTTATTGCCGAAGAACTGGATCGCCGCCCCCGCCGGCGTCGTCGTCAGTGAGTCCGCCCCGTAGAAGCGCAACCCTCCGAAGTTGTCCGACAACCGAATGTCTCTGGCGTAGGTGGACTGTCCCGGCGAGGTGAACACAATGTCGCCGTCCACCACTTGATTCGCCAGCGGGCTGATGGGTGACTCCTCCGCCAGCGAGACTTCTCCGCCTTTGAGTGTCAGGCGGCGTTGGTGCTGCGTCGTCTGGCCTGAGACCTCTGTCGTCGTCACGGCCAGCCGGTAGGTGCCATCCGCGAGGCGCTGTCCCGCTTGATCCTGCAAGCTCCAGTCGAGTGGCTGGCCGGCGGCGGTCAAGCCGGAGTCGAAGCGCCGCTCGCCGCTCGCCGCGAAGACTTCGAGCCGCAGTTGTTGCCCTTCGCCGGGCGCAACAATCCGGACGCCAGCGGCGGAGGCCGTGATTGCCGGCGAGGCAACTTGAGTGGCTTCTTGCGCGCCGAGCAAGGTGGCGGCCAAGTTCAACAGCAGCAGGCTGAGACAGCAGCGCAGGCTAAACGTGATGGTGTTTGACATCGGAACATCTCCTTCATTCATAACGTGTGCTGTTTAGGCTGGGAACATAACATGAAAAGGGCAGCACGCCGCACACAACGGTGAAGGTCAGTTGCTTGATTTGGAGCAACCAGCGGGTGAAGAATCGTTGTCGGTCTCATCACTGTTCGCTGCATTGTCATTCTCCTCTTCGGTCAATGCATTGGCGACGTACTCTCGCCCATGATGTGGCTCTGGACGGCGACTTGTAACACGGCGCAAGTCGCCGATGTAACTACCTTAATAGGTAGGGTGCTCACGCGACGGCGGCCTCTCCGTTAGTGATAGCGAGAACCTCGGCCAAAAATGGTCATGACCGGGGGAAATTTTTTGGGTAGTGGCGACATCTGGCGTGAAGCGGCGAAAGGCGCGATTGTGAGGGTGGCGTCAGAGCAAGACGGATGATGGAAGGATAACAAGACGGCGTATGAGGGCGTCTCTTTATCCTACGGCCCCATAGCTACAGCTTAAGACCGTATCCCGTTCGGCCTCCGGCCGACGCTTGCCGAAGTCAAACGCCGCCACCTTGTCGAGACGCTGGCCTTTGTCAACGAAGATGAGACGTGCCGCGCTGCCAACATCCCCGGCATCGCTTTCTCGACGCTCCACCGCCAGCTTAAGCGGTGTGCCACGAAATGATTGAAGGGTAGCAGGAAAGTAATTGACTGCCCCGACTGGTTGAGTTATGGTTTCGTCCTCAGAAGGTGTTACAGCCCGGTTCGTTCGGACGCTTACCCACAGACCTACATCCACCTCTGCCCAGTCTTCCCGACAAGCCCACGCACGGTGGTTGTCAACCAAACATTATGCGAATCCTTCAAGGAGGAAGGGAAATTATGACTACAAGCCCCATTAAACCAATAAGGTTGTCTCAACAATTAGACAAGTTGGCGGCCCAACTAATCCTCGCCATGCTCTGCGGCCTGCTGCTCGTCAGCAGTTCATTCGCGCAGGTGAAGCGAACGGAGCAGCGGCCAACGCCGGAAGCAGCAACAATGGAGAAGCCGCCAGACCCGAACGAGACCGTGACGCCCAGCCCGCAAGACAGTCAGGTCGTGGATGGCGACATCATCTTCACTTCGCCCGGTGCGTTTGGTTACGCGAGAGACATCCGCTTGTCGGATAACTTCGGCGGCCTGCGCTTCTATGGGGCGGACTCTTTAACGACTTCTCCGGCGGGCGCGGCGGTCCAGTTCTTCGGCAACAATGCGAACTTCCCCGGCCAACTCTACCTCGACAGCGGCGCGGACAACTCGGCGGCGCTCATCTTCCGCACGGCGCAGACGGGCGGGACGATCAGCGAACGGATGCGGGTCACGGCAAACGGTCAGGTCGGCATCGGAACGACGGACACCGCCAGCGGGACGCTGCGCGTGGTGAATAATGGCACCTTAGATGGTGTGATAGGCGTAACCGATAGCCTCGTTGGCTACGCCGTGTGGGGCATCGACAACAGCAGCGTCGGTACTGACAGTGTCGGCGTGCGTGGCGAAAGCAGCAGCGGCATCGGTGTGGAAGGCCAAAGCCTCGATGGCTTGGCGGGCCGCTTCATCGGCGACGTGTCGGTTAGCGGCACCCTCACGAAAGGCGGCGGCTCCTTCAAAATAGACCACCCGCTCGATCCGGCGAACCGTTATCTCTCGCACTCGTTCGTTGAATCCCCCGACATGATGAACATCTACAACGGCAACATCACGACGGACGCGAAAGGCCGGGCGGTTGTCACCATGCCTGACTACTTTACCGCGCTCAACCGCGACTTTCGTTATCAGCTCACGGTCATCGGACAGTTCGCCCAAGCGGTGGTTTTCAGCGAGATCAAAGGCAATCGCTTCGTCATCAAGACCAACAAGCCGAGCGTGAAAGTCTCATGGCAAGTCACAGGCGTGCGGCAGGATGCGTATGCCGAGGCATATCGCATTCAAGTCGAGGAAGAGAAGCAGGGAGTGGAGCGCGGCGCCTACATCCATCCGGAGTTGTTTAATCAGCCGGCAACCAAGCGCATCGCTGGTGTGCGCTCTCCCACATCGCGGAAAACGACACCAACGGCGGCGGCCCGGCGAACGGTCACCAAGCGGTAACTATTTAGTTGAGAGCCACTTCGAAACTGATCAGATTGGGACCGACGAGGAAACATGATCCACGAAGCGACCCGAAACGACACGAAGCTACACACCTGAAATTCGTGATCTTTGTTTCGTGCTGTTTCGTGTCGCTTCGTGGATCAGTTCTCTGATGTGTCGCAATCTTGTCAGTCTCGATTTAACTTATCCATCCCCTTGTCTGACTTCGGGTGGACAGCAACCGCGCGAGTGTCGCGCCTCAAACAACAAATCAGATGAAGACGACGGATTGCGAATTGGGGATGTCGAAGCGACGGCGGCAACGATTATTATTGCAGCTCAGCACGTCGTCGATCCGCACCATGTAATCGCGCGACTTGGCGAAGCGCGCGCGGTCTTGTTCGTTGGCCCCGCGCGGTAAGTCTTTCTTCTTCGTCCGTCGCAGCCAACGCACTTCATACTCAGCGCGCTCGCGGCAGAACGGACAACTGTAAGTCGCGCGCTTGGATTCGGTCTTTTCGTTAAAAAAATCGCGTTCGTCCATGATTTATGGGTATCTCGCGCTTAAGCGCGTTCCGCGTTAAGGGTTCCGGACGCGGGCTGTTCATTCCCTTTCCCGCCGCCGTCCTGCCCGCGCGCCTCACTCCGGCGGTGGTGGAGGACGATCAGCAGACCGAGCACGGCGTTGACGACCATCAGCCCGTTGGTGGCGACGAAGACCCAATTCCGCACTAGCCAACTGTACACCAGAAAGCCCACCGACGCGGCGAGTTGCCCGACAAACAGCCACTTCGAGACGCTCTCGCTTGAGCCTTCTTTCCATTGCTTGTAAATCTGCTTGCCGATAGTCAGCACCAGAATTACCGAACTGGCCCAGCCGATAGCTTCCTGCATCCGCCTTGCCCCTTTGCTTCCAAAAGAAATTGGCCCCGCCGCCAGTTCAACCACTCGCCGCCGCGGACAAGAGCCGCCGCACGGTGAGCAATAGGTTTTCGGGTTCGACCGGCTTGCGTTCGTAAGCGTTAGCCCCCTGTGAGAGGGCCAGCGCCGCAGATCCGGTGCCGTAGCCGGTCGTGACTAAAATCGGCGTCGCCGCCAGCGCCTCAGTATCCCGCACCCGCCGGATCAGATGCACGCCATCGGCCGACGGCATATGAATGTCGGTGATGATCAAGTCGGGGGGCGACTCAATCGCCAACTGGTAACCCTTAATACCGTCTTCAGCCACCGTCACCTCGTAACCTTGCCGGTCGAGAGTCATGCACATTAACTGGCGCATGTCGTCGTCGTCTTCGACCACTAATATTCTGTTTCGCGTCGCCATAAGGAGAGAAACTGAAATCAAAAAGCCCGAAGGCTATGGGCACAGCGGCAGTACGAATTAACTTGAGACTGCCGCCTCTTGCTCACACAACTCGCGCAGGAGGCGGAAGCTGTAGATGCCCGTTTCATGCCCGTCGCTCCAACGAAAAGTGAGCGCGTAGCGTCCGACCAACTCGACATTTTCCATCGTCAGTTCGTCGGGCACACTCTCCGGCCTGAGCACGCGCTCGCCGGTCATCTCGTTGACGCACTTCGCGCACGGGCAGATGCGCCGGAGTTGCGCCGCGCCGTAACGACAAGTGCGCTCGTCGCCCCACGTAATCCGCAGGCCGGCCGCGCCCTCCTGCATTATCTCGCGCGGCTCCACGGCGGGACCGCGCCGGTACATCATCTCTGACATGAGTAGTTTTCAGTTTTCAGTTTTCAGTCAGACGCTGAAAACTGAAAAACTGTTCCGTTTATCCGTGATCGCTGACCGCCTGTTCGACGGCGTCGATAGTAATGTCATAGTGCGAGGCGGACCAGATAGGCGCTCCGCGGTGGAGAATGATCGCTTGCGGAGTTTCGTGCCGGATGCCGGTGCGTTCAACAATCGCGTTGGCTGTCGCACGGGCGTGCTGCACGATGATGAGCGCGATTTCAGGCACTGCGACCGCCGACACGCGCGACATCTCGCGGTAAGCGTAAGCACTGATCGGGCACGTCAGGCTGTGCTTGAACAGCACGACGGGCGCGGCTTGCGAGCGCGCGAATAGTTCTTCCAGTTCTCCCGCGTCGAACACCTCATTGAACTTCGCCGTCTGCTGCGGCGATGACGAAACTTGCGACATCACATCCCTCCGGCCAACCTTTGACTTCACGAGCAACTCGCCCGCAATTGAAAATTAAACGATGATGATTAAGTGCCGTCGATATTAACCTACCCCCGCCGCCTGAACAAACGAGCCACTCTCAAAGGCGAAGGCGGAAAAATGTAGAATTTGCTAATTTCTTCACCCTTCCGCCTTCAGTTACTGTTCCCTGACTAATTACCGCCAGTCGCCGACGAGGACGAACGGAGCCCAGTAGAACGGCTCGCTGTATTTCTTGCCGGCGATCATGTTGAGCCGCGCGGCGCGCATCGCGGCAGACGCATTGCTGGCCGGTTGTTTGGCAAGCAGGCGCTTATAGAAGTCGGTCATCAAGTCGGCGGTCGAGCGGTCGGCGACCGACCACAAACTGACGCCGACGGTCGGCGCGCCGGCGTACATGAAGGCGCGCGTCAAACCGATCACGCCCTCGCCGCGCTTCTCCTTCCCTAAACCCGTCTCGCAGGCGGAGAGCATCACGAGCGGCGAGCCGAGTTTGAGGTTGAAAATCTCGTCGGTGCGGAGGAAGCCGTCGCCCTCGCGGTTGCCGACGAGCGAGAGAACGACTCCGGTGAACTGCGGTCGCTCGGAGTTCAGCAACCCGTGCGTCGCGACGTGCAGCACGCGGTATTTGCCGATGTCGCGCGTCTTGACGTTGGCCTCGTTGGCGTCGAAGTCGAGCCAGATGTCAGGGCTGAGGCCAGCCGTGCGCGCGAGTTGGCCGATCTGCTGCGCCTCTGCGCGCGTGCCGTTCAAACGTGCGAGCCGCACTTTCCCGGCCTCCGCCGCGCCCGCCGCCCCGCCGCCAGCGGCCACGTCGGCAATCGCGCTCTCAACCGGACGCGCCGCAGGCGTACCGCCGGCCGTTGCTGCCGTCGCCGCAGTTTTCGCGCGCGGGTCTGCATTGTCGAACACCGGATCGGCGACGACGAGCAGGCCACGTGCGTTCGCGGTCGCCGCCGCGTTGCCGCCGGACTGCTGCCGGATCGCCGCAACGACGGAGGCCGAAGGGGCATAGGCGATTTCATTAGTCGTCACGAGGTAAGGTAGAGCCGCGTAGTTCGTGCCGCCCGCCGCCGTGACGAGCGCCTCGAACGGGATATAGTTGAGCGCGCCGTCGGCGACGATGAGCAGCCGCTTGTCCTTCACGAGCGCCCCGGCTGGCGCGAGAACAGTTTGATGGAGCGCGTGCGAGGCGGCGACAAAAGCGCCGGCGTTGGCTCCCCCCGCCGCCGCGTTGGACGAGACGCCGAGGCCGCGCTCGTCCGACAGGCCGCGCACGGGAGAACTAGCTAACTCGACGATGGAGCGGCGCAGGCTCTGCGGCACAATCTGGTCGCGCAGCGCCGCCGCCTGTTCAACGATTGCCTGCCGCGCGGGCAGTTTCAATAGCGACAAGCCTTTATTCGTTACTGCCCAGAGATACGAGTTTTCATTGCCCAAGCTGTATTCCAGCAGCACGGTCTGATCGTCGAGCACTTGCTGCTGCACGGCTTCGACTGTGAGCGGCTGCAACGCGGTGAGCGCCGCGTAACGCGGGCTGGCCGCCCTGATTTGATTCTCAATACTGTCGTACTCTGCGGCTAATGTTTCGAGTTTCTCTTCCAGCTTGTCGAGCGACTCTTGGGGCGTCTCGCCCGTCAGGCTGACGCCTGAGAGTTGCTGCGCGATCTCCTGCTGCTGTTCGAGATTCCCTTGCTTGCGTTTGAGTAACTCGGCGGGCACGCCTTCGGTAATTTCCGCGCGCGACTCAGACAACAGATCGAGCAGCGAGCGGGCGCGCCCCTGTTCGACGATGCGGAAGGCTTCGGCCGCGTAAGCCAGCGCCGGCCCGTCGAGCGTCGCCGCACCGGCGGGCGCGCTCAGCAGTGCCATCTCGGCCAGCGCGCCAGAGGCTTCGTCAAACACGTCTTTCGTCGAGGCGAGGAAAGTGGTACGCGAGTCGTCCGCCCGCAGGCTCCCTTGCCGCAGCGTCTCGATGGTCGCGAGCGCCTCGCGGTAAGAGACGAGCGCCTCGTTCATCGCTTTCAGCTTCTTCGGCGCGTCGCGCTCGCTCGCCGCCGCCAATAGGCGCGCCTTACCGGTGCCGCGTTGCGCCGGCCATTGCAAATCGAGCCGCTTGTCGCCTTTCGCTCCATTGAGGGCATCGGTGTAAAACTTGGCCGCGTCCTTAAACTTCCCTTGCCTGAGCGCCACATCGCCGAGGCTTGTGCGCGCGGCGACGCGAAAACGGCGCGTTTGACCGAGGTTCGCGATCAGTGGATTGTTCCCGCCCGCGACGAGAAGCGCGTTGTCGAAATGTTTCTTCGCGCCGTCCAGATTCTTATTGTAAAAGTCGATGCGTCCGAGTCCGAGTTCCTGATTCGTGTAGATGATGACTTGGTGGTACAGCGCAACCGCCTCTTGAATTTTGCCAACGACGCCGACACCCTCAGTCACGGTCGAAGCGCTCGGCGTGCCCGACGCAATGTTCTTCACGCTGTTGAAAACGCCGAAGCCCCGCTTGGCCGTGGCCGCCGCTCCCGTGTCTGGCTTCTCGACCTGAATACGCTGATAGACGCTGCCCGATTCGGCGATGTTGCCCAGCCGGTAATGCGTCTCGGCGATCTTCGCGAGCATTAGATCGGCGTTGAACTTATTACCGCTGAGGCCGGCGGCTTTCTTCAATACGCCTTCCTTCTGATCGGCGGCGGCGAAATTTTCGTGCGCGCTCTCGTAGTGCTTCAAGGCTACCGGGTAGAGACCGAGCAGCGCGTACAAATCGCCGAGGGCGTCAAAGGCGGCGGCCTGCGGACGCGGCGCACCGGAGTCTTTGGCGGATTTGAGCGCCGTCTCCAACAGCGGCAGCGCCTGATCGGTCTTGCCACGTTTTAGGAGCGCGCGCCCCTGCCGGAGCGCGTCCGCGCCTTGCAGCAACTGCTGCCCGGCCGCGCGCGGCTGTTGCGGCAGCGGCGCCCCCCCCCCCGGCGACAGCGCCGTTGTGGTGGCGACAGCCGGTAGCGGCGAAACGCTAGACAAAAGCATGGCACTGGAAAGTGCCCAGTTAATAGCGCGTCTTTGAAATTTCATCATGACCTCCGAAGTCTGAATGCAATGTTTCAAGAAACTCTCTCGTGACAACGATGGACAGGGCGCGAAGCGGAACACTATAGCAGTTCTGAGTTGAGAGAGACTTGCGTTCTTTGCGGCTTGGCGTGAAATGTTTTTCTCGTACCCGGTCGCACGCGACTGAGAAGAGCTATTAAGCCCGAGTCACTAAGCGTGTGTGCTTAACAGACTACAAAACAAGAAGCCCTCCGACGAGGGCTTCAAAAACAATCAACCTCACCCTCTTAAACGCGAAATTTTCACGCAATAGAGATCAGCTTCCTTTTTTGCCAATTCGACATCAGGCGTCGGTAGCCCAATGGCAGGAGGGGCGGGAGTCAGTCGACGCCCCCGCCGGTTACTTATGCACGAGATCAATCATCGTCAGCAAAACACCGGTGGTCGAGGACGCGGTCATGCGGATGATTGAGGGGCCGGGCGCGTCCGGCGACAGTCCGAGGCCGCGCGTCGCGGCTTCGCGCTCGCCGGAAGTCTGCGGGCGGCCTTCGTCTTTAATCCGGCTGACGGCGACCTCCTCCTTGTCGTTCGCGCTTTGGAGTTGCGCCCAGATTCCCGGCGTCGGACTCCACGGGCAACTGTTGTTTTCGTTCTGGCAGTATTTCACCAGCGCGTCACCGACCGGAATGTTTGACAACGGCTCGCGCGTAACGACGATGTAAAGCCGCTCCATCGCGGACGGGGGATCGAAGACGAACCAGCGCAGGCGCTCATCGGTTTCCATGTTCGACGGCACTTCGTAAGGAACATGAGCGCGGATGAAATTGGTGCCCCGCCCGAGCCGGGCGTCAGGAAAGATCATCTGCGGGTTCTTCGCGTTCTCGGTGTGGAAGATGTAGAGGTAGCCGTCGGTGTTGGCTTCGAGCACCAACCGGATCGCCTCGCCGTCGCGGAAGACACGCGAAGGATCAGTGCGCGTGGCGTCGCCGCTGGCGTCGCGCATGTAGAGCGTGTAGCCGAGGCCGATAGCCCCGGCGCTGAAGTTGGCCGGGGCGAAAGTGGTTCCCTGACTACCGCCCGCGGTGGCGTTATTGTTTAACGCCACCTGCTGCCCGCCGCCTTTGCCGGTGCCCTTCTTGCTATTCTTCGACGTGTTGTTTGCGACACTCTCGCTGGAGTTTTTCTTCGAGCCTTTGCTGCTGCTGCTGGCCGGTTTCGGACCGGTATTCTTGGCGCTGTTGGTCGCGCCGTCGCCGCTGCTACTGTTGCCGCTCGGCCGATTGGTCCCAGCGTTGTTGGACCGGCCGCTTGGAGGGTTGTTAGTGCGCGGCGTGGCGCTCGTCGTCGGGCGCGTGGCGAGGAAAGCCCCACGTGTCCCGGTGCCTTCTTCCTCCTGCGGCTCATCCTGCGCGCGCACCGGCGCGGCCGAAGCGGCGAGTAGAACTAAGCTGATGATAGCAAGGCTAAAATAGTGGCGACTCTTCATTCGGAAAGCTCCTTTCAAAATACGTCGAGAGCGACGGGCTGATGAGGACCAGCAGTTGAGCCGCAGGGCGCGCAGACAAAACAAGCATATCATTGATGGGCGATGCGAACGTCAAAAAAAATCGGCCTGCCTGAGTCACCCGCGGCGGGGACGGACACGGAGACGGCCCGCCCACCGTCGGCGGCACTCTCCTTTACGTCCAATACCGGCGCGGCGGTTTTGTGCTGGGCGCGGAAATCCTCCCACTCTTTTAACTCCGCCGGCGTCAACTCGTGAAAAGCCTTCGCCGCCAAAAACGCCGGCGACATCAGCGGCGTCGGCGAGAAAACGACTGTGTACTCCTCAGTCCCCGGATTCCGGTCGAGTTGGAGCGCGTCAGTTCCATAAGGGAAAATGAAGTCGGCGTCGGAGACCGCTTGATTAGTCTTCAAGATGCCGACAGGTTGCGCGGTCAGGATCGTCGTCGGCGCGTTCCTCTCGCCCGGCCCGAGAATGTAGAAATAGCCGCGCTCGCGCGGTTTGAAATGAAACTTGAACTGCTGCCCGGAGGCGAGCCGCAACTCGCCGCTTTCGGCGACGCGCCGCCCCGTTTTGCTGCCGGCTTTGTCAAACGACTCGATCCAGAAAGTGACCGCTTCAACCACGGCCACCGTTTCCTTAATGCCAACTCCGCCGCCCGGTTCCGTAACGACCGTGCCGGTAACTTCAGGCTTCGCGCGTTGGCGCTGCCACAACAACCACCCGCCCACTGTCACGCCGACGACTAACAACAACACCGCCAACGCTCCCGCGATTAGAGGGACGACTGAGCGCGCCGGCTTTCGCTCGTCAACCGGAGCGACAATTGGCGGGTGAGTTTCGTAAACCGGGGCAGCGGCACTGTTGGCGATGGCGGCTGAGGTCTTCGACGAATCAGGCGTAGGCATCGTCCGCCGGTTTTCCGGTGGTGCGTTCGTCGGCACGGAACTCCGGCCTGCCGGTGAGACTATTGACGCTGCCGGCGGAGCGACTGACGCAGATGCCGCGCCGCTGCCGTTGCTCGACGCTGCGGACGGCAGCGGTTGGCCGGCTTCCAAGTTCGTGGCGCTCGCGCCGCTGGTCGAGTAGGTAGCGCGCGACATCGGCGGCAAGCCGAGCGAGGCACGAATCGCGTCGGCCATTTCGCCGGCCGTCTGGGGCCGGTCGGCGCGGTCTTTCGCAATCGCGCGCGCCACCGCCTGCCCGTAAGCCTCCGGTACTTCCGGCACAACTTCGTGCAGCGGCGGCAAAATCTTGTTGACGTGCGCGGCGCGCAACTCCGGCAGCGAGGTTCCCGTCAGCGGTCTGGTTCCCGTGAGTAGTTCGTAGAACATCACGCCGAGGCTGTAGATGTCGGCGCGCCCGTCGATCTCTGGATTGCCGTCGTTCGGCAGATCGCCCCACTGCTCCGGCGACATGTAATAGGGGGTGCCGAGAATCTGCCCGACCATCGTCAGGCTGCCGCCGGCGTCGCCGCTCGTCTGCGTTTCAGCCACGTCGCGTAGTTTCGCGATGCCGAGATCGAGCAGCTTGACGGTCGGATGTCCGTCCGCTGAGC
>JACCRA010000622.1 GCA_013813825.1 Pyrinomonadaceae bacterium
CGGAGATCAGTCGATACGCCTGCTCGCCTTCCTCAATCGGAAAGCGGTGCGTGACGAGTCGTTCGACGCCGATGCTATTGGAAGCAACGAGATCGAGAAAGGCTTCGATGTTGCGCCCTTCGGTCCAACGCACATAGGGGAACGGGTAATCGTGCCCGCGCTCTTCGTAAACGGGATCGTAGCGTCCGGGGCCGTAAGACATTGAGACTTTCAAGCTCAACTCGCGTTCGAAATAGACGGCGCGCGGCACGTCCATCCCGACAAGGCCGACGGCGACGATCCGCCCCTTCAAGCGCGAGATTTCGCCAGCCAACTCAATCGGCTGATTCGATTCGGTCGCCGCCGTCACCAGCACAGCGTCCGCGCCGCGCCCGCGCGACCACTCCAACACGCGCCGACCCGCTTCGTCGTTTGGCACGCAGCCATCTTCCGCGCCGTGCAACTTCGCCAACGCGATCTTCGATTCGTCGAGGTCGAGACCGAAGACGCGGCAGCCGTTCGCTCTCAGTAACTGCACCGTCAACTGCCCCAGCAACCCGAGTCCGATGACCGCGACTGATTCGCCGAGCGTCAGTTCGGCCAGCCGCACGCCCTGGAGCGCAATAGCGCCGAGCGCGCCGAACGCGCCAGCCTCGAAATCAACCGCGTCCGGCAGCCGCACGCATAAATTTCGTGGGACGGAGAGCATCTCGGCGTGTGTCGCGTAATTGGTCCCCGCGCAGGCGACGCGGTCGCCGACGCCCAGATTCGTCACCCCTTCACCCACGGCGGCGACCACTCCCGCCGCGCTGTAACCGAGCGCGACGCGCGAATCCAATTTGTCGCGAACTGCTTGATAAGCGCTGTTGAAACCTTCGTCCAGCGTCCGCCGCACGACTTGCTTGATGAGATCGGGGCGCGTGCGCGCTTTCTCTAACAGACTCTTGCGATTTTCCTCAATCGCCATTCGCTCCGTGCCGGCACTGATCAAAGACGCCGCCGTGCGAACCAACACATGCCCGCGCCGCACGGACGGCGTGGGCACGTCCGCCACCATCACCTCGCCGGATTTTCGATGCTGCAAAATTTGCTTCATGGGCAAAGAGAAATTTCCGAGACAGTCCCGCCTCCTCTCGCCAGCGAGTACGCGCCCCGGCGGGACGACAAAATCAAGCACGCCCGCCGGGGCGGTTGTAGTTTTGGCCGACTCACGGCTCAAGTGCTGCGGAAAATCACGTCGAGGAGCAGAGCCAGCACGGCGAGGCCGAGAAGCGAGAGCAAGAGGACATGCGGCCACCGAAGAATATAGCGACGGCAGGCGCGGCATTTGAAGCCGGCTCCGCGCAACGGTCGGGCACAATACGGACATTTAGGCATTGCGGTTTAATGGTTGCAGACGGAACTGAGAATGCCATGAACGAATACCTTAATCAAGACCACCCGCCACACTCAGTCGTTGACATTTACGCCGCGCCCGACTGGCCGGCTCTATATGTTATAGTCTTTCGCGCTCGCTAATTTTTCGGAACAGAGACCGGGAGACGCCTCTGAACTTTCGCGCCGCAACGCGCCCCAAGTCTGCTCCTCACATTATGAGCATCTGGCAGGGACTTCTTCATAAACTGGGACTGGGTAAGATGACAGCGCCGCGCAACCCGATTCGCATCTGTCTGCTCGACGACGACACGTTGCGCCACGACTGGTTCTCCCGCCGCTTCGCGGGCGACTATTTGGACATCGCCGCCGAGGCTCCACGCGCTATCGAGCTGTTGGCGGAGAATCATTACGACGCCGTCTTTCTCGATCACGACCTGCTGCCCGAACATTATGAATCTTCCGCGCTCGACGACGAGCGCACCGGCTACGCCGTCGCTTCTTGGCTGGCGGCGCACCCGGCGGCACAGGCCGGCGCCACCGTCATCGTCCATACGCGCAACGCCGACGGCGCGATGCGAATGATCGCAGAGATGCGCCGCACCGGACGCCAATCCGAGTACGTGCCCTTCCCCTTGCTGGAACAAAAAATCAGACATTACTGGCGACGTTGAGTCTCTTCAAAGGGCAGTGCCATTAAGTTTGGAGTTTGAGATTTGAGATTTCAAACAAATTTTAAATTTGAGATTCCGTTAGTGATCGGCTTCAAGCTCTAACTCTCAACAAGACTAATGATGATTACAACAGTTCGCTCACTGATTTGCTTCACCGCTCTCGCCTTCATCGGCCTCCTCGCTTCACCGACGGTCGCTCAGCCAACGGAACAAGTGAAGTCGTTAATGGCTCGTCCGAGTGTGATGGCCGCGTTCGCGCACGTCGAAAAGGATCGCGAACGGATTCTTCGCGAGTGGGCGCAACTCACGGAGGTCAACGCGCCATCGGGCAAAGAACGCCCGCGCGCTATGCTGATCGAAAAGCTGTTGCGAGAATCCCGGCTCGCACAAATTCGTTTCGACCGGACGGGTAATCTGATCGCCGTGCGAAAGGGCACGGGCGGCGGCCCCGTCGTCGTCTTCGACGCGCATCTCGACACGGTTTTTCAGGAAGGCTTGCAAATCAAGACGACGATCCGCGACGGTAAGATTTACGCGCCCGGCGTCGGCGATAACACCCGCAACATCGAAGCTCTGCTCGCCATGCTCCGCGCGCTCGACGATGCGCGGATCAAGACCAGAGGCGATCTCGTCTTCGTCTTCACCGTCGAAGAAGAGACGGCGTTACGTGGGGCGGAAGAGTTTCTGAAAGACAACAAAGGAAAGATCGATCACTACGTCGCGCTCGACGGCGGCTACGATGGCTTCACTTACGGCGGCATCGGCATTAGCTGGTACAAGCACCATCTGATCGGCCCCGGCG
>JACCRA010000629.1 GCA_013813825.1 Pyrinomonadaceae bacterium
AGACGAGCGCGACCGAGCCGAGAAAGATCATGTTGCCGAAACCCGCCAGCCACACCGAACGCTCGGCCCGCTCCGGCTTTCCGGCCCCGAGGTTCTGCCCGACGAGCGTCGCCGCCGCGTTCGCCAAGCCCCACGCCGGCAAGATAGCGAAGACAATGATCCGGAGCGCGATGGTGTAGCCCGCCAGCGCGGCGCTCCCGAAGATGGCGACGATTCGCACTAAGGCTACCCAACTCGCCGTCGCCACCAAGAATTGAAAGACGCCGCCGACGGAGAGCCGCACCAGCCTGAACATCACCGCCGGATCAATCCGCAACTGCGCGCGGCCGACAGGCACGCGGCTCCGGCCGCCGAGCAGCACCCAGAGTTGGTATAACACGCCCGTCCCGCGCCCGATGGTCGTTGCAATCGCCGAACCTGTCACGCCCAACTCCGGGAACGGCCCCAGCCCGAAGATGAGCAGCGGATCGAGAACGAGATTGATTAAATTCGCCAGCCACAACGAACGCATCGCGATGGCCGCGTCGCCCGCCCCGCGAAAAATTCCGTTGAGCAGGAACAACTGCATGATGACGATGTTGCCGCCGATGATGATCCGGTTATAGCCCGTGCCCGCCGCGACGACTGCCGGCGTCGCGCCCATCAACCCCAGCAGTTGCGGCGCGAAGAAGATGCCCGCCAGCCCAATCGGGACCGAGACCAGCACGCCGAGCCAGATCGCCTGCACCGCCGCGACTCCGGCCGCCTCCGGGTTCTTCTCCCCAATGCGCCGCGCTACCGTCGCCGTTGTCGCCATGCTAAGGCCGAGCGCGACGCCAAAGATCAGCGCCAGCATCGACTCAGTTAAGCCCACCGTCGCCGTCGCGTCCTCGCCAAGTCCCGCGACCCAGAAAACATTGACGATGCCGAACAGCGACTCCATCGACATCTCCAACACCATCGGGATCGCCAACAGCACGATGGCGCGGCCGATAGCGCCCTCCGTAAAATCTTGCTGCGAGCCGCCGAGCGATTCGCGCACATTCTTCCATGCGCGCGCCAGCTTACTCTGCGGCACAGTTGCGGGCGCGTCGCTCCCCTCTACTACTTCTTCATGTGGACTCATGATGTTTTGATCCTCGGCTGAAAAGCCGCGGAAACGCGCGGATACATTCCGATTGCGAGGAAAGCGTTTCTTAACTTTTCGGGAAAAGAGATTGCGTTTACGCCGCCGCGCGGGGAGAAGTTTCCCGCCGCCGGGGCGTTCAGGAGTTCGGTCGCAGGTGTGCGGGGCGCGTCAGGGCCGTCGGCTCCGAACTACGCTCGCGGCATGTGTGGAAGGACTTTCATGATTCGTCATCGCCTTTTTCGTCCGCCAAGTAAATCACTAAAACACATCAGCGGCGCGAATAAATTTGGCGCATATTACTTCGTTTGACTGCGCCGATCAACTTAGCACAGAGAGATTGCGCGCGCTGTGGCGCGCCGTTCCGATCAGCGCGTCAGAAACTCCGCCAGCAGGCCGTGGAAGTGATGCACGCCGTTCTCGCGCTTCACTGAATAGCGACCGCTGGTGTAAGTGCGCGAGCGCAGGCCGCGCTGGACGGCTTCGCAGATGCGAATGTCTTCGAGCTGAATTTCGTCGCTGAATTCGACGGTCTGAGTAATCTGCTCGCGCACATCCTCACGTTCCGGCTCGGTGAAGTACCACTCGAAGACGGTCAGCGTCCGTTCGGGACCGAGCGGCAGGATCAAGTTCGTCGAGTAGTTGTCTGGATAGACGTTGAGCATCAGGTTCGGGAAGACCCAGAAGAATTGCGCCTCGTTGTCGTCCGCGCTCGCATCGACGCGCAGCCGCCCGGCGCGCTTGATCGGCGAGTGCTGGATCGAATAAAAGCGGCGCGTCTCCGTGCGGTAGCGCGCGTAATCCAGTTCGCGATTGAGCGACGGGTGGACGATGGGGATGTGATAGCCTTCGAGGTAATTATCGACATAGACCTTCCAGTTGCAGTCAATGAACCAATCTTTGCGCGCCGCCAAACGCATTTGTCCCCAGTCGCGCGCGCCGACGCGCTCCGGCAAATCCGCCAGCGTCTCCGCGAGCGTTGGTCCCCCGCCGGCATCGAGCTTGACGAAGATTAGCCCGGCCCACGTCTCGACCTGAAATTCGGGCAGGCCATGCTCATCGTTATGCCAATTTTCAACGCCCGCGAATTCAGGCGTGCCTATGAGCCGCCCGTCGAGCGCGTAGGTCCAGCCGTGGTAGCCGCACTGGAAACTGCGCCGCCGTGTGCCCTCGCCGCAGGCGATTGGTCCCGCGCGGTGGCGGCAGACGTTCGAGAGCGCGCGCAACTGATCGTCCGCGCCACGCACAACGATGATCGGCTCGTCGGCGATGGTGGTTGTGAAATAGTCGCCGGGCTGAGCGACCTGCTCGACGCGCCCCGCGAGTTGCCACGTCCGCGCGAAGATTCGCGCCTGCTCTTGGGCGAGCATCTCCGGCGCAGTGTACCAATGCGCGGGCGTCTTCGCGGATTGCGACAGACCCACGTCGAAAGTGTAATCATGCACGCTCATCAATCGCCTCCGTCAGTCGTTGCGGTTGCGCGGCGCATCTTAGCACGGCGGCGGGGAGACTCAGCCCAGATCGGCGAAGTGCCAATCTGGAATGTAGGGCAGTGGCTTGTCCCTGCTCAGATCGGCTCTTCGCCGATCTCACCAACATTGAGTAATGGCAACGTCGAGGTATCGCGCTGGCGCGCGATGGGCTGACGACTTGTCCGCAGCCCCCTACAGCCGAACCGCCGCGTGTACCAATCTCGAATGGCTCGATTTAGACGCCGTTCCCGATTTTCCGTCTCAACAATCTAAACGCTGGATAACTGATTGCCAGCAATGCGAGCGCCACCAAGCTGTTTTGCGTGTCGCTCCAGATAGCTCCGGCGAGAAAGGCGACGGAGCCA
The DNA here is from genome assembly GCA_013813825.1 of Pyrinomonadaceae bacterium. Taxonomy (GTDB): domain Bacteria; phylum Acidobacteriota; class Blastocatellia; order Pyrinomonadales; family Pyrinomonadaceae; genus JACCRA01. The sequence goes on from JACCRA010000629.1 coordinate 2,943, forward strand.
GCGAGGGCGAGCGCGGTCGTCCACGGATAGCCCCACGCGCGGTAGGGGCGGGGACGATCAGGTTCGCGCCGCCGCAGCACGAAGACGGAGATGAAAGAGAGCGTGTAGGTGGCGACGAAGAAGAAAGCGAGCGCGGCGATGACGCGCCCGAAAGTTTCGCCGAAGAGAATGAACAGCACGGAGACGAGCGCGCTCAACCAGAGTGCCGGGGCCGGCGTGCCGCCCGCGTTGACTTGCGCGGCGCGGGCGGCGAAGAGGCCGTCGCGGCTCATCGCGTAGAGCACGCGCGAGGCCATCAGGTGATAGGCGTTGATGCTGCTTAACATTGAGAGGATCGTCAAGGCTCTGATAAGCGTCTCGCCGTGTCCGCCGAAGACCGCTTGGGCCGCCGCACCCGCCGCCAGTTTCTCGCCGGCGAGGCGTTCGAGCGGCAAAACGTACACCAACGCGAGATTGACGAGCAGATAAATTCCGACGATGAGCAGCACACCGCCGAAGAGGGCGCGCGGGATGTCACGCGCCGGCTCGCGCACCTCCTCGGAAAAATAGATGACGCCCGTCCAGCCGTCGTAAGTGTAAATCACCGCTTGCAGCGAGAGGATCAGGGCGACGAAGAAGGGCAAGGCCGTGGTAGTGGCGGCGGCGGTTCGCGAAAAAGCGGCGGTCTCACTGCCCACGTCGCGCCCGCCGAAGACGAAGCACGCCACAATGAACGCCCCGAAGGCGATGGCTTTGAGCAGGCTCGTGAGATTCTGCGTGTTGCTGCCCCACGCGACGCCGCGCCATTGCAGCAATGCGAAGCCGAGCGCAACGGCGGAAGCGAGCAAAGGCTCGCGCCCCGCTCCAAGCGCCGGGAAGAGCGCGACCGCGTACTCGCCGATGACGAGCGCGACAGCGGCGGTCGAGCCACACGTCGAGAGCCAATCGCTCCAGCCGGCGACGAAGCCCGCGTAGTCGCCGAGCGCGTGGCGCGCGAACACATATTGCCCGCCCGAGCGCGGCAGACTGGTCCCCAACTCCGCGATGGAGAACGCGCCCAACAGCGCGTACAACCCGCCGATGATCCACACGCCGAAGAAGAACCCCAAGTGCGGCAGGTTGGCCGCCACCTCGCCCGGCGTCCGCAGGATGCCCGCGCCGATAGTGTTACCGATGATTACTGCCAGCCCGAAACCGACGCCGAGCACGCGCAACAGCCGGCCGCGTTGATGAGTGTCGGTCACAATCAATTCTGGAGGGGCAGGCACAGGGGATGATTTTATTGAGACAATGCCGCGGTGGCGGCGCTGTCCGGCGCGGAGTGTGCGCCGGACGTTGAATGGCAAGCCCGTAATCTTTAGGTGGCGTATTGATCGGCGCCGAGGAAATGCAGCGAAACGTAAGGCTCGTCCCCGATCACCCAACTGTCATGTGCGACGGGCGGTACATGAAACAGGCTGCCGGCAGCCAACTCAACCTCCGCCCCGTCTTTCATCGCGGCCACCGCACGCCCGGACAAAACCATCCCGACGTGCTCGACCACGCACAGCGGAGTGCCGGCGAGGGGGCTGACGTGTTCGGACCATCTCCATCCCGGCTCGTAACTGGCTCGGCCAATCGTCATCCCGCCGATCTTCACGATCTCCAACTTCCCTTTTTCAAACTCTCGAACCTCGTCAGGCGTCTCGAATCTTTTCAAAACTACTTCCAGCATCGTGGCCCTCCGTTCGGCAAACTTCGCTTGCGGCTTGAGCTTTCGCTGACTTGCTACTGCGTCTCTCGCTCGCCGCTCTCGGCTTTGGCGTAGAGGCGCTCGATGACGTCTTGGTATTTTTCGTCGATGATGCGACGTTTGATCTTGAGCGTTGGCGTCAGTTCGCCGCCTTCGATGGTCAACTCGTGCTCGATCAAGGCGACGCGCTTGACACGTTCATATTGGGAAAGCTCGGCGCAATGCTCGTCCACTTGGCGCTGCATGAGATCGAGGACGCGCGGGTGGCGGCAGAGTTCGGCGTCGGTGCGGGCGGCGATGTTCTTGAGCCGCGCGTAGGCGCGGAGTTGTTCCCAGTTGGGTACGATCAGGGCGGCGGGAAATTTGCGCCCGTTGCCGACGAGGACGACTTGATTGACGAAGCGCGAAGACTTGATGCGCTGCTCGACCGGCTGCGGCGCGATGTACTTGCCGCCGGATGTTTTGAATAGTTCTTTCTTGCGATCCGTGATGCGGAGAAAGCCGTCGGCGTCGAACTGGCCGATGTCGCCGGTCTTGAACCAGCCATCGGCGGTGAAGACTTGGCGCGTCGCTTCAGGCTTGTTGAAGTAGCCGCGCATCACGTTGGGACCGCGCGTTTCGATCTCGCCGTCCGCCGCGAGGCGGACTTCGACGTTGCGAATTGGCTGCCCGACCGTGCCGACGCGATTCTCCTCCAAACTCCCAGCCGCGATCACCGGCGAAGTCTCCGTCAGCCCGTAGCCCTGTACGACGGGGACGCCCGCGCCGAGAAAGATGTAGCCGATCTCTTCCGGCATCGCCGCGCCACCAGACAGAAAGAGACGCATCCGTCCGCCCATCGCCTCGTGCCATTTAGTGAAGACGATGCGCGAGGCCAGCTTGTGCCGCAATTTGAGGGGCAATGAGACGGGCGTGCGCGCGACTTGCCGCCGCGCCCACTCCTTGCCGACCTCAACCGCCCATGAGAGCATCGCTGCCTTCAACTGACCACCGGCGGCGGCGCGCTCTTTAATGCGCGCGTAAATTTTCTCGAAGAGGCGCGGCACGCAAACCATCACGGTCGGGCACACCTCGCGCATGTTGTCGCCGATCTTATCGAGCGACTCGGCGTAGTAAACCTTCATGCCGTGGTGCAAGTACATGTACATCGCGCCGCGCTCGAAGACGTGAGAGAGCGGCAGCACCGAGAGCACCACGTCCTCGTCGGAGAATCCGAGTTGCCTTGAGCAGTCGAGTAGATTGGAGACGCAGTTCGAGTGCGCCAGCATCACGCCCTTCGGCTCGCCGGTCGTGCCTGAAGTGTAAATAATCGTCGCCAGATCATCGGGTTGCACGGCGCGCATCAGTTCGTCGAGCAATTGCGGTTGCGCGGAGTGCAACGCCCGCCCGCGCGTCCTCAATTCGTCGAGCGTCAATGCGCCGCCGGCGATGGTCGCTTCGTTGGTCCCCTGCTCGTCGAAGAAGACGACGTGTTCGAGATGCGTCAATTCTTTAATGTCTTCGGCGACGCGCTCGTAAGCCGCTCGATGCTGGATGAAAAGAACACGCGCGCCTGAGTCGTCGAGGATGTAGCGTACTTGCGGCGGGGCCTGCGTCGGATAGATAGGCACGTCCACGACGCCGGCGAACTGACTGCCCGCGTCCGTCAGCGTCCACTGCGGGCAATTTTCCGAAAGGATCGCGACGCGGTCGCCGCGCCTGACGCCGAGCGCGTGGAGACCGAGCGCGATGTCGCGCGCCTGCTCGATGATGGCGGCGGACGAGAGTGCGTGCCACACGCCGTCGCGCTTGTAGTTGAGCGCGTCGGGGCGGGCGTGGACGCGCGCGGCGCGGGTGAAGACTTCCGCCAGCGTCCGCGGCTCGTCCGGGTACAGCGGCACACGCGGCGGGTGAGAACTCAAAACAAGCGCGGGAGTAACAGCGGCGGGCAACTCCACGGTCGGGGCGTCCGGCGCAGTGTTTGTCGTAGTGGTCGCTTCTGAATTCATCTGGCGGTCACTCCGTTGAGGAAGATGTCGAGCACTTGATCGGCAAGCGGCGCGAGCTTGTAATTGCGCGGCGATAGAATCCAGTTGGTCGCCATCTCATCGAGCGCGCCGAAGAGAATCTTCGCCACCACTTTCGCGTTCAACTCCACGCGGAATAATCCGGCGCGCTGCCCTTCGGCGAACGTCTCGCGAATCAGCCGCAAATACTCGGCCAGTCCGGCGGCGGAAAACTCTGCCATGAATTTCGTCGAGCCACGCAACTCCACCTGAAAGACGACGGCCAGATCGCGATCCGCGCTCAGTCGCTCCAAATGCAACTGCGCGATCCGCCGCAGCTTCTCGCGCGGGTCGGTGAGAGTTGACAGTTCGGCGCGCGCCTCCGCGACGACTTCGCTGACGCCGCGCTCAAAGATCGAGCGCAGAATCTCTTCCTTACTTTTGAAGTAGAGATAAACCGTGCCGTCGGCGACGCCGGCAACTCGCGCCACGTCGGCGACCTTCGAGTTGAAATAGCCGTTACGCGCGAAGACGTTGGTGGCGGCGCGCAAAATCGCCTCACGCTTATCGGGCACAGTCGAACGCGGGGCAGGCGGAAGGGAACGAATTGAACGCATGGATCGGGAAACTCCGTCAAGCTCAGGATCGCAACGCGAATGAGTGACGCTTCATTCAGGCGGGAGTATAGCGTAAGTCCCGCCAAAAGTTGGAGAAAGGCGTGACAGTTTGGCAATCGTCCCAGTTCGGCTGTGCTCCCTCACGCGCAGCTTTCAGACGTGCGCCTCGTCGTGCGCCTCGTCGCGGGTCTCCCGTTCGAGCGGCGCGTTACCGTCGGTCTGAGTTGTGACGTGCAGCGAACCGCCGCGCAGGAAAATCTCACGCTGGGGCGAGGGGATTTCAATGCCGGCTTCTTTGAAGAGGCGGTGGATGCGGTAGTTGATGTCGCTTCTGATCTGCGGGTGGCGGCGCGGCTTGTCCGTCCAAACCAGCAGGCGGAAGTTGAGCGTCGAAGCACCGAAGTCGAGCAGTTGGACGCCAGGCTTCGGCTCGGTGAGCACGAAGCTGACACCCTCGGCCGCGCGCAGCAAAGTCTGTGTGACGACATCGACATCGGCTTCGTAGGCCACGCCGACGGGCACGGAGATGCGTGCGCGGCGGCCGGCGTGGGACCAGTTGAGTAGATTCTGGTTGACGAGCCGGGAATTAGGGACGATCACGCTTAAGTTGTCGTTCGTCAGGATCAGCGTCGTCCGCAGATTAATGCTCTGCACGCGCCCTTCAGTGGTTTTGCTGTCGGGGCCGGTGACGGTGATGAAATCGCCGATGCGGACGGGGCGCTCGAAGAGGAGGATGAAGCCGGAAGCGATGTCGCCCGCGATGTACTGAAGGCCGAAGCCGATGCCGACCGAGAGCGCGGTGAAGAGCACGGCGAGCGATGTGAGATCGGCGTTGAAGCCGAGGCGCGCGGCGAGCAGCAACCCGACGGCCACGATGACGTAATGCGTCAGACGCAGCAGCGTGTATTGCAAGCCGGGATCGATCCGCTG
>JACCRA010000640.1 GCA_013813825.1 Pyrinomonadaceae bacterium
AATCATGAATCGTCAAATCTCTACTGACAGACTAAAGGAACAAAGCGAGCGCAATGTCATCTCCCGGCGGCATCCCCTCACGCTGGAGAACTCGCCGGAAGAGACCATCAAGCGAATGCGCTCCTTACCCGAACGTGCGGATAAATTCAAGGAGGCCCTCCAGCGTGCCCGCAGAGAAGCGAACTCGCGTTGAGATTTTTATACCGCTCAGATCGGACGCAGCCGATTACCAAACTATCACCGAGTGGCTGGCGGAAGAACTGGCTTACGCCCGTGGCGGCTCAACCCTGACCACTCCGTTTACCGGACTTTACACTTCCACGACACAATCCCATCTCGTTCGTGACGCCGTCCACATCCTCTTCTGCGATTTCGATCTGGACGTTGATGATGAGCAGCAGCGAGCGGAATTGTCGAACTACCTTAACGAAATTCGCTTGTTGCTGATGGATGTGTTAAGCGAAGAAGAAGTATGGATTGTGTACTATCCGATCATGCGTGTCGGCGGCCCGTAATCTCAGCGTTAACTGTCCTCTCGTGCGATAGCTCGAAGCGGCCTACCGCGACCACCACTTCTTCATCATCTACCTCAAGGCCGAACCCTTCTTCGACCCCCTGCGCGACGGGCCGCGCTTCCGTGACCTGCTGAAAAACGTCGGCCTCGAAATAAAAAGCAAAAGACAAACTGCAAAAGGCGAAGGTCAAAGACGCCAAGCCATGACGCTTCTCATCTTCAGTTTTGCCTTTAGCGGTTTGTCTTTGTGTCTTGCTTCAGCCCGCGACTTCCGCTACCTCTTCTTCACTTGCCGGATCAAGGAGCGAGGCGCTCGTCACTTTGTCGCCGCCGTCGGTCTTAATCAGCCGGACGCCCGAGGCCGAGCGGCCGGTCTTGCGGATGTCGTTGGCCTCGATGCGAATTAGCTTGCCGTGCTGCGTGATAATCATGATCTCGGAGTCGTCTTCGACGGCGAAGACGGCGACAACCTTGCCAATCTTAGGCGACGTCTTCATGTTGATGACGCCGCGCCCGCCGCGCGTCTGCAAGCGGTAGTCAGCGATCTTCGTCTGCTTGCCGTAGCCGAGTTCCGAGACCGAGAGCATCCGCTCGTTATCTTCCTTCGAGACGGCGCAGGCCGAGACGACGTAATCATCCTTGCGAAGACCGATGCCCCGCACCCCGCGTGCCGCGCGCCCCATCGAGCGCACGTCGTCTTCGTCGAAGCGGATGGCGATGCCGTCGTGCGTCGCGATCAGAATACGCTTGGTCCCATCGGTCATGATCACGTCGAGCAGCGTGTCATCCTCGTCCACGTTGATGGCGTTGATGCCGTTGGTGCGGATGTTCTGAAACTCGGCAAGCGAGGTCTTTTTAATCACGCCCTTGCGCGTGACCATCACGACGTAGCGCCCCTCGGAGAACTCGCGGACGGGGACGACGCCGGCCACTTTGCGCGTCGTCGGGATGTTGATCAAATTGACGACGGCCTTGCCACGCGCGGCGGTCGCCGCGTCGGGCAGTTCATGCACCTTCAGCTTGAAGACCTGCCCGTCGTCGGTGAAGATCATGATGTAGTCGTGCGTCGAGGCGGTGAAGAGGTGCTCGACCCAGTCGCCATTTTTCGCCGCCGCGCCGAAGCGGCCCTTGCCGCCGCGCCCCTGCCGTGAGTAGGCGGTGACGGGGGTGCGCTTGATGTAGCCGGAGTTGGTGACGGTGATCGCCACTTCCTCATCGGCGATCATATCCTCGACCGATAACTCGACGCCCTCATCGATGATCTGCGTCCGTCGTGCATCACCGAAGGCTTTCTTAACCTCTTCGAGTTCCTTGAGGATCACGCGGCGCAAACTCTCTTCGTTCCCCAGAATCTCTTCGAGTTCGGCGATGAGGCGGATAATCTGCTCGTACTCGTCAATGATTTTTTGCCGTTCGAGCGCGGATAAGCGGCGCAACTGCAAATCGAGAATCGCCTGTGCCTGCAAGTCGGAAAACTCCAGCCGCGTGATCACTTTTTGCAGCTTGCCGATGAAGCCCGCGAGCGTCAGATCGCCGGGCACGCCTTTCCAAGTCTTCGCCTGCGTCATCGTCTCGAAGTGGCCGGTCATCCACTGCCGCGCCTCGTCCACCGACGAGGCGTTGCGGATCAACGGGATAATGTAGTCGAGCGCGTCGATGGCCTTGCTCAAGCCCTCCAAAATGTGCGCCCGCGCCCGCGCCTTTTTGAGTTCGTATTCGGTGCGGCGGCGCACCACCTCGCGACGAAACTCAACGAAGGCTTCGAGCATCTGCTTGAGGTTGAGGACGCGTGGTTGCCCGTCCACAATCGCCAAGTTGATGACGCCGAACGACGACTGCATCGGCGTCATCTTATAGAGCTTGTTGAGGACGATCTGCGGGATCGCGTCGCGCTTCAACTCGACGACGATTCGCATTCCCACCCGCGACGATTCATCACGCAAGTCGGCGATGCCGTCGAGTTTCTTCTCATTGACCAGTTCGGCCATCCGTTCGATGAGGCGCGACTTGTTCACCTGATAAGGAATCTCGGTAATGATGATCGCGTCGCGTTCGCCAGCCCCGCGCCCGACGCGGTCGATGCCCGCGCGCGCGCGCATCTGGATGATGCCGCGCCCCGTGGTGTACGCCAGCCTGATCCCCTCGCGCCCGTAGATGAAGCCGCCGGTCGGGAAGTCAGGGCCGGAGACCACTTTGGTCAACTCTTCCAACTTCATCGCCGGCTTGCGGATGAGCGCCATCGTGGCATCCACGATCTCCGTCAAATTGTGCGGCGGAATGTTGGTTGCCATCCCGACGGCGATGCCGCCCGATCCGTTGATCAAGAGGGTCGGCACGCGCGTCGGCATCACCGACGGTTCGCTCAAAGACTCGTCATAGTTCGGCTGGAAATCCACCGTCTCCTTCTCGATGTCGGCGAGAATTTCGGACGAGAGGCGCGCCATGCGGGCTTCCGTGTTGTGGTTGACGAAGCCGTTGGCAACGAACGAGTGGCACGCGCTGTCAACGCGCAACGAATAGACGCCTTGCTCGCCCGCGTCGTCAATCGCGACCACGGGATCGAAGAGGTAGTTGGTCCGCGAAAGATATTCGACCATCGCGTAATCGCCCGGCGCGAGAGTGGCCGCGAGTCGCGGCAGAGCGGCGCGCAGTCGGGCGGGGCGATCAAAGTTGTTCCGCTCCAGCCAGTTTCTCTGTCGCAGCGTGCGGGCGCGCAAATATGCCGCGATGAGCGGGATGAAATCGCTTTTCGCCAGAGCCTTGCCGGTAAGTAGCGCGATCACCGCGACGAGCTTTTCCTGCTTCGCGCCGGAGACGAAGCCGATGCCCCGCGCAAACCGCATCAGGTTCTCGCGCCCGTTGATCGCCAGCCGATGAGTTGAGCGATGATGTGAAGCATCCGAAATGCGCGAAGCGACGACGCCGAAACGCAACAGCATGGTTTGCACCTGCTTGAGCAACGCTTCGCTTTGCGAGCAGAGGCTCACGCGCAGCAGACTTCTGCCCGAACGCTCGACGCTGCCGTCGCCCTCGAATAACCCTCTCAGGAAAGCGGCCGCCACTGGTTGCGGCGAGCGCAAAATAACGTCTGGCATGTGACGCTGGCCTGACTTTCCGCGCAGGCCTAGATTGTGCAAAAAGCCGACGACTTGCTGGCTGACGATTTGCATCTGCCAGTACGGCTGCGTGCCGTAACTCGAAGGCCGGCGCTCGGCCACATGCAGGCGACACGTCGGGAAGGTGCGCCGCCAAGCAGCCATGAACTCATCAGCGAAGTCACCCCGGTTGTTGCAGAACTCGATGCGGTGTTCCTGCACCGTTCCTTCCGCCGTCAGCGCGCCGAGCAAAAATGCTAAGTCTGCGGTCAGCATCTCCGGCAGCGCGTGTCTCACCGTCCGCGACGCTTCAGCCAGCGTCGGGTAAAATTCCGTCAACGCGACGGCTGCTTCCGGCCAGAATTTCTCACTCCGATTGATCACCAGCACATCGCCGTGCTTGAGTTGAGAAATCAGCTTCCACGTAAAACCCGGTCGGCCCTCGGCGTCGGCGCGGAACACGAGCAACGGGTGATTCTCCGTGCCGGTGATCTCAAAGCCGTGTCTGGTTCGCACCCGCTTGACCGGATGCACACCGCTGTCCCACCACTTACTCGCCGTGTGTACCTCGCTACCATGCGACAACACGCACGTCTTAAGGTCTTCATCGCCGTTCGACGCTTTGGCAATCGGCACTAAGCCTTGCTCCGTGATGACGAGCGTTTCGCCGGTGATGCAATATCTCATAGCCGCAGCAGAGTCGCCATCGACACTGCCAAAGTTGCCTTGCCCATCAATTAACGGATAGCGCATTGAGAAGTCCTGCGCCATGCGGACGATGGTGTCATAGACGGCCGTGTCGCCGTGCGGGTGATATTTACCAATTGTGTCACCAACGATGCGGGCGCTCTTTTTGTAAGCCTTATTATGCGTGTTGCCGAGTTCCTGCATCGCCCAGAGGACGCGGCGGTGGACGGGCTTGAAGCCGTCGCGCACGTCGGGCAGGGCGCGGCCGATAATCACGGACATGGCATAGTCGAGATACGAACGTCGCATCTCTTCTTCGATATTGACGTAGTTATGCTCTGCTGTTTCCATCGAAAAGACCTTTCCAGTACAATCCTTCGGCGTC
>JACCRA010000649.1 GCA_013813825.1 Pyrinomonadaceae bacterium
GCGCGCCGGCAATCGGGAATCAGCCGGAAAGCACGCCCCGCCGCACATTATCGATCTGGCCGACGCTGGCGGCGCGACGTGGCATCAATTGTTCTGGTCGGCTCTGCAAAACATCCTGCTCGATCCCCTTAACCTCTCCGTGCGGGCGGCGACGCGCACGGCCCGTCGCAATCACGAAGATTATCGCCGGACACATGTGATCCGCGCGCTGGCCGTTCTCGCGCTTTACGAGGCGGAGGCTGGCACACGTGATTCGCTCTTTTCCCCGGCGGAGATGCAAGAGATGCAAGCGCGGCTGATGCTGACCGAGCGAACTTTTGGCGCGTTCATCGATGACCGACACTTGACGCGCGTTTACCAAAAACAGACTAGTCACTGGCTCGATACACGCGGGCACAATTGGGAACTGCTGCGCCAACGCGCCGAGGCCGAAAATTTGTATTTCGAGCCGTTGGAAATGCCCGACGGCAGCGCCACACATGCGCTCGTCTGGACCACCCGCGCCGAAGTCGAGAAGCGACGTGGTCAGCATTTCAACGGACGCTTCCTCAACCTGAAGAGTCCGTGGGGGGACCAACGCCTGCTCAACTGGAAGGGCTATAGCGAGACGCATTATTACGACGCCGAGCACCGCCGCGTGTCGCCGGAAACACCCGGCGCGCACGCCGAAGAGATGCTCCCGCTGGCGCTCTACGGATTGGATCATCCGAAAATTCCCATCCTCCTCGTCGACTTCCGCGATGGGCTGAATCCGAAAAAGCGTGAAATGACCCGGCGCGTGCTGCAAGACGTGACGGGCACGGTGCTCTCCCTGTCGGGCTACCGGCTGCCGTATTTTTTAGGCCGCACTGTTTACGATCACGTCACCGACCGTCGCGGCATGGACATCAACCAGCCGACGCGGCTGCGCTCTTACTCGCAACTCAAACTACTGCTGGCGCTCGACGCCTCGCTCGATCCGCAACTTCGCGCGGAGCTTAAGCGCCGCGTCGAGCGCGTCTCGCTGAATCCGTTGGAAAACGATCTGATGGTTGAAGTAAGGTTGGCGCGAGAGCAGTATGCGGCTCTCCGTGCCGCCGTCGGGCGACCCGACGCATTGCCCGCGCGGCTGGACAGGGATCGGCGCGCGGAGTTGGTCACGCTCCGGCACAACCGCGCGGAGCGTGTGCTCCTGCGGCTGGCCCACACGCTCAGCTTCGGCCTCTACACGCATCGCGAGTCAGCCACGCGGGAGCAGCAATTCGCGGCACTCAACACCTCGCGCAGTTTCGCGCGCCACCGGCGACTGCTGCGCGAAGTCGCCACAACCAGTTCGCAGGTCGAAGTCGAATGGGACGTTGAAGAAGTGCGCCGCGCTCTCTGCTTCGTGGCCGCCAGCGGGCGGCGGGCCGACGCCCAAACCGCCCGTGCCGTGGCGCGCATCTTCTCCCACATGCAGGACGAAGAATTGCGTCGTCTGAGCCTCGATTGTCTTTCGCGCATCAAGCACCAATCGGCGAAAGAAGCGATGGTCAGGATTCACAGCGATCCGCGCATTGAACCGCGCTGGCGGGATCTGATCGCCGGGTATCTCCGTCCACCCGGCCGCGAGCCGGCAAGTACCGGCAATGAGTGAGAAGCAGGTTCAAGTAGATGCCGTCAAACAATTGACTGCTCTGTAATCAAAGTTATTTTATTGCCACTAGCGTCAGCTAGTGGAGAAGGATGGCAGCATTCATCGGCTTGAGTCGAAAGATTCGGCTCAAGCCGATGAACATTCCGCTCATTCAGTCCTCCAGCTAAAGCTGGAGGCAATTCATGAAGTCTAAAAATTTCAATTACACAGCATTGATCGATGAACTCTGCGACTACAGCCCAACAATTATGCGTTTCCGTTTACGGACTGCTGTTGCTGCTCCTCGCCTTCTTGTTTCTTTCAACGACGGCCGCCGCGCAAGCTCGTCGCGTCGTGCTCGTCAAAGTGGATGGTCTCTCGCCCGACATGATCGAGCGTTTCATTGACGAGCGCGATCCGCGCACCGGGCGGAGCCGGCTTCCGTGGTTCAAACATATCTTTTATGAGCGAGGCACGCGCGTCGAAAATTTTTACGTGCGCGGGATGAGCCTCTCCGGCCCTTCGTGGTCGATGCTCGATACCGGGCAGCACTTGCAGATTAAAGGCAACATCGAGTTCGACCGCTACACGCTGCACTCTTACGATTACCTCAACTTCATTCCCTTCTGGCTCGGCCACGCCGGGCGCGTCCGCGTGGATATGCCCGGCCCCGAAACGCTCGACGAGTTGGGATTGCCGCTGCTCTGCGACACGTATCCTTACGAGCAGCGCCATCTCAGCTTTCAGCTTTACCAACGCGGCACGCGCTGGACCACTTTGCAGCGCGGCCTCCAAAATCGTTTCACTTCGCGCAGCCCGCGCGAGTTATTCGACGAATGGCTGCTCGGCTTCGAGTCGCGGAGCATCGTGTTGGAGCAACTAGAGCGCGAACTGCTCGCCAAGCTCGGCGATCCGCGCCTTCGCTATCTCGACTTTTACACCGCCGACTTCGATCACGCCACCCACCACAACCGCGACCGAGCGACGCACCTCGCCGCTTTGCAGGAGTTGGACAGTCTGCTCGGCCGCATCTGGACGAGGATTCGCGAGAGCGGCACGGCAGCCGAGACGGCGCTCGTCGTCGTCTCCGATCACGGGACCAACACGGACGAGCGCCTCTACAGTCAGGGCTACAACCTCGTCAAACTGCTGGCGAGCGCCGACGGCGGCGGCCACCACGTCATCACCAAGCGTCGATTATTGAGCGACTACGCGCTGAAAAGCATTTACCCGCTGGTTCCCTTAATCACGACGACCTCCGATGATTCTTTCTATTTGCACGGCGAGAGCACCGTTTACCCGACGGCGCTCGTCGATTTTGACGGCAACGAGCGCGCTTCAATTCACCTACGCGACAGCGACCTTAACATTTTGCATCTGCTCCTGCGTGAGTTGCGGCGCGACGAACTACCCGCGCCGGTGCGCCGCGCCGCGATGGCCGCGTTCTTTGCCACCATCGAACGGCGACACGCGGAGTGGCAGGAAAGTCTGGCGACATTGCGGGAGGAACTCGGCGCGCTGCACCGGCGGATCGATCAACAGCGCGCCATTGTCGCGGCGCAGCCAAAACAGTGGACGAAGGTGGACTCCGACGCCGGTCACGATCAGGCCGCCCGCCGCGAAACGGCGCGACTCGATTCGTGGCAGACCGACGCGCGCAAGTACGAGGATTACGCCCGGACGCTCGGCAATCTGCTCGGGCTTCGCCCCGACAATTTTGATCCATCCAAACTCCACATCCCCGACGTGATTGCGTCGGGCGCGATGGGCGAGCACAACTCGATCCGCCAATTGCAAAACTACACTATCGGACTCGCCGCCGGCGGACTCGCGTTAGACGCGGATACTTCGCTCGACTGGTCCCGCAGTTTCCGTCGCTTGAACTACCCGCGCCTCTTGCTTGACCTTGCGGTGCGAAATAACGTGCAGCCCAACGTCGGCAGTCGCCCCGTCGATTTCATCGCCGTGCGTGTGCCCGCCGAATTGATACGGAACGCGGACGCCGAGGGGAACAGAGTTGACGAAGCTGTTTGGCTTTACGGCGGCGACGAGAAGCAAGCACTCGTCTTAGGCCGGCGGGACAGGGACGGAAAGCTTCTGTTACGCTATCTGCCCGTCGCGCATTTGACCCAGAGTGAAAGCGGTTTGATTCAGTTCAAAGCTGCTGACTGGGTCGCGGGGTTGCCGCTCAAAATTTGGGAAGATCGCCGGCTCGTTGTTCCCGCCGGTGCGGAGCGCCGCGAGGAGTGGCTGGGCAGGTGGCACACCGATCTCGATTGGCTACGCGCCGCGCATCTAACCGAGTATTCCAACGCCGTCGTCGGTCTCCACGAACAGTTTGCGCGGCACTCGACGCCGGCTACCGCACTTGACGTGCCCGGACTCGCGGCCGACGAAAGATTGATGCGGCGCTTCCGTCGCCGGCAACGGTCGCTCGTTGAAACAGACATGCTCGTGTTAGCCAATAACCATTGGAACTTCGACGTGAGCGGATTCAACCCCGGCGGCAACCACGGCTCTTTCTTTCGCATTTCGACACATTCCACATTGATGTTCGCCGGCGGCGAACAGACCGGCGTCCCGCGCGCCCTGCTCATTACAGAGCCTTACGACAGCCTGAGTTTCGTCCCGACGATTCTGGCATTGACCAATCAGCTTGCACATGATGCTGGCAACCGGCTCACGCCGATCAGCATTTCCCCGCGATTGCCCGCCGCATTTCCCGGTCGCGTCATTGAAGAACTACTGCCTCTCAACCGGCGGGACCAAGCACCCCCCGCCGTCATCATCGGCCCTACTGCGGCGACGACGGGAGGCGTGCGGTGATCGAAATTGAGGAGCAGAAGATCGAGCCAGTGACGACCGCGCCTGACGCCGACCTGTTGACTCCGGCGGGCGAACAGCAAGACGCGCCGGCCTCGAAGCAACGCGGCTGGGGCTTTTGGCTCCACGCCGTCGCCTTCCTCTTCGGCCTCGCGCTGCTAATTTACGTTATTAACCGCGTCGGCGTGCAGCCGATCTTCGACGCGCTGGCGCAGATCGGCTTCGGCTTCTTGCTGCTGCTCTCTTTAAGCGGCGTGAGACATTTTTGCCGCGCGATGTCGATGCTCGCGGCTATCCCCGCCGAGCACCGGCGTTTCGGCATCTGGCAAGCCTTCGCCACCCGCCTGAGCGGCGAGGCGATCTCATTTTTGACTTTCACTGGTCCCCTCCTTGGCGAGGCGACGAAAGCGGCGCTGCTGCGCCGGCGGATGCCACTGGTGACGGGCGTGCAGGCGCTCGTCGTGGACAATCTGCTGTATAACTTGTCGGTCGCCCTGTTCATCTTGAGCGGCACGTGCGTGATGCTCTTGGCCTACGATCTGCCCGATGCCGCACACTACGCCCTGCTCTTGATCGCCGCGTGCGCGACCGCGACGCTCATCGCCGTCGGCCTCGCGCTCAATCGCCGCGTGATGCCGGTGACGTGGCTGACGGAGCGGCTCGTCCGCCTCAACCTGCGTCCCCAATTGTTGATCAAACGCAGCGAGCATATTCACCATGTCGAGTCGAACGTCTATCACTTTTACCGTGACCGGCGTGGAGCGTTTTTCGGCGTCGTCGGCCTCAATCTGCTGGCGCACGTCCTGAGCGTGGCCGAAGTGCTGCTCACGCTGCGGATGCTCGGCTTCCGGCCGGCGGCACATGTTCCTTACGTCATCGAGTCTTTAACCAAAGTCGTCAACTTCATTTTCGGCTTCGTGCCGGCGACCATCGGCGTCTATGAGGGCAGCACGGAGATCATTCTGCGGACGCTCGGTTTCGCGGC
>JACCRA010000663.1 GCA_013813825.1 Pyrinomonadaceae bacterium
GACGCCCTCCCTACACGGTCGGGCTTCCGCCCTGATCTCCCCAGCTTGAAACACTACCCCTTATTTTGTCAGCAGCGACGTGCGGTTCGCTCCAACAATTTTCCGCAGCCCCCGATTATGGCAACCACCTTAGATTTCAATCGAACGCCCGACAATATCGCAACAGGTCAACGTGCGCCTGTGCCGGCGCGAGCTTTCAATGCGTGCGTATTGGTGGTGGAAGACGATGAAGACATGCGCTTCATGCTCAGAACAATGCTTGAGTTTCGCGGCATCAGCGTGGTCGAAGCGGAAAACGGCGAGATGGCAATTGCGCTGGCGGAGAACGTGCATCTCGATCTCATTCTGATGGACGGCACTCTTCCGGTGCTCGATGGCTTTGAGGCAACGCGCCGCATTCGTAAACGCGCATTCGCGGGTGACGTGCCAATTGTCTTCCTCTCCGGTCACGCGCATCCCGCATATGAATCGAAGGCGTTCGCCGCCGGATGCACCGATTACCTCGTCAAGCCGTTTGCCTTCCGCGAAATGGATAGCGTGCTAGAACGACACCTTTCGCAGAGAGCAAAGCAAATTAGTTAAGCCGACACTAGATCGACAGAGGTCTTCCGTGATGAGCAGTGTGATTCTTTTACAACAAAAACTCTTCGGCTTGCTCGAACTCGACGTGGCGGGGACGGTGCTGTATTCCAGATTGGAAGGCGACGGCAATTTAGGCGGCTCGGCGGCGGATGTGGCGGGACACAATTTCTACTCCGAAGTCGTGCCCTTCATGAACGTCGAGGAGTTTCACCAACGGCTCGACACCTTCAGCCGGAGTAGCGAGCAGGCGAAAAGCTTTATCTTTAACTGTGACTACGCGGACGGCGCAGTACCAGTCAGAGTTCTGGTGGCGCGCATCCGCGAGCGGTCAAACGGCGACCACACCAAATCATTGCTCGTGCATATCAAGAAAGCCGAGTAGCTTTTCATCAAGTGTGAAAAGAGCGGGCAAAGCGTTGTGCTGGTTTAGCCACTATCTACAGCAGATTGGTTTTGAGCAGTTGGAACTAACTCTGAGGTCAACAGCTACACCAGCATCTAGCTGTAACTTTGGGCCGCACCGGCACGGAGAACGATTGCTATGCGGATGCTACAGCGCACCTCGCAAGACGACTTAACAGATTTCAAGCGGTCGCTCAGGCAGGGGGCGGACGAAATCGCACGGCGCTGGCTGGAAGCCGTACGCGCGGACGCGGCAGTGCCGTCAACTGTTGGCATGGAAGAACCGCTGCTGCTGGACGCCGTGCCGCTAGTGCTCGACGAAATTTTGCGGGTCACCGAATTGGACGACAGCAAGATCGACCATGAAAAGATTTGCAGCGCCGCGCGTCATGGGCGCGAACGGGCGCGCCAGCACTTTGATGTCAGGGAACTCGTGCGCGAGTACCAACATTTGCGCGAACACATCTTTCTTTATTTGCACGAGCAGCATCAGCAATTTGCCGGGCGCGATGTGGGCGAGATGCTGATTATCCATACCCGTGTCGGTCTCGCCATTGACGAAGCGATGCGCGAAACAATCAATGCTTACGTCGAAGAGCACACGGGACAGTTGCGCCATCTGTCGAGCACCGACAGTCTGACGGGTCTTTATAACCACCGCACCTTTTACGAGCGCCTCGACGAAGAACTCAAGCGCGCGACCCGCTACGACAGCCCGCTCTCAATCGTGCTCATTGATCTGGACAACTTCAAATCCGTCAACGACACGAACGGACATCAATTCGGCGATTACCTGCTGGTGAAGTGCGCCGAATGGTTGCGCCACGAGTTGCGCCAGACGGATGTGATCTGCCGCTACGGTGGCGATGAGTTTGGCGTCATCTTGCCGGAAACAACCCGCGAACACGCCCGCTCAATGATGTGTCGCTTGACTGATACGTTCAAGAAACTTGGTAGGCAAGAAGGCACACCGCCTTCATTCGGTATGAGCTTTGGCTTGGCGGCGCACCCTGAAGATAACGGCACGGTGAGGCGTCTCGTGCAGGTCGCGGACGAACGACTGCTGCTGAATAAGCCCGGACGGGCATTTGCAGGAGCATTGGTTTTGTAGCGCTAATGCCGACAACAAACCCGACGCCGGTTTTATCAGTGCGTCACAGACCGTAAAAAAGGAGAGCAGGTCATGAAACATTTTGAATTGCTTAAGTGGGCGGGCGTGGCGACGCTGCCCTGCGCTTTGTTTATTCTGTTAGCCGCGGCCCCGGCCGCCGCCCAGAACAACAACAACGCCGT
This sequence comes from Pyrinomonadaceae bacterium, assembly GCA_013813825.1. Classification (GTDB taxonomy): domain Bacteria; phylum Acidobacteriota; class Blastocatellia; order Pyrinomonadales; family Pyrinomonadaceae; genus JACCRA01. Next base: position 2,278 of record JACCRA010000663.1, read on the forward strand.
TGGTACGACAAACGCGAACACAACGCGGGTCGTGGAGAGAGACGACGACACTGACTGGGGTTGGCTGGGACTGCTTGGGTTAGC
>JACCRA010000667.1 GCA_013813825.1 Pyrinomonadaceae bacterium
GCCTTCGTGTTTCCGGGTGGTAAAGTTTGACTACTGCACTTCCGGCACCGGCCGCCCCATCGACTGATAGATAGCGACGATCTCATCCGACTTTTCTCGCGCCTCGGCGTTGTCTGGTTGGTATGCGAGGACGCGCTTGTAATCTCTCAGAGCAAATTTGTAGAGGCGTGGCTGACCGGCATCGCGGAAAAAGTTCGCGCGTGCGAGGTAGGCGGTGGCGGCAGCCTTTTTGTCAACGGCGGTGGCCCCGCCGGCTTTAGCCTTTGCATCGGCCTGCGCGATCTTGGCGTCGAACTCTGCTGTGTCAACGTCAGGCTTTTCAGCCGCAGCGGATGTTCCGCCGGGAGCATTAGCAGTGTTCCCCGCCGCCGCACCAGTTGGCGCACCGTGGGCCGAAGAGATTGGCGGCCCGTCCGCCGTCGTTGTGCCGGCACTTCCGGCAATTGGTGAAGAGGCCACAGCCGGACGGGAAGCATTCGCGTTAGAGAGCGTCGCACTGTTGTTGTTGCTGTTTGTGGCGGCGCATCCGGCCAGAAGAGCGATGGCGGCGGCGACCGAGAGTGAAAGGGCGGCGGTAGTAGTAGTGATGGCGATTCTCATATCAGTTTCTCGACTTTATGAACTAAACTTGCGCGCCGATTCTAACGCAAAAATTCAGCGCGGCGCAAAATTTCCGCGCCGCGCTGAAAGTTTTAAACCACTGTTGAAAGCTATTTCCCGGAGTGGCACTGGGCGCAACCAGTCGGGGCCGTCGTGTCGGCTTTGATCTTCTTCACCGACTCGTGGCAGGTGATGCAGTTGCGGTGATACGCCTCTTCGTTATTAAGCGTCACTTCGCCCTCGTCTTCGTATTCGACGACGGGATTGGCCGGCCAACTGGCGGGCTTCGCGTCGGTGTGGGTGTGGCAGGCCATGCACGACTTAACCGGGGCCGCGTCGGCCTTCTCCAGCAGAGCGGTCGTTAATTCTGCGGCGCGCTCTGAAGTCTTTAGCACGCCAGTCAATTTCTCCTTCGGCTGATCCGTATGATGGCACTCGGCACAACGCGCGACGGATTTCAAGTCGGCGCTGTAGTTCTTCAGCGAGTGGGTTTCGTGGTTAAAGGGGACTTGGTTCTTGTCGGGGCTTTTCGTGGTCTTCGCGGTCTTGTTCAGCATGATGTCGCCTTTCGGCTGCACCTTGCTGTCGAAGATCGCCGAGGCGATAGCGTTGGGATAGAAACTTCCGGCCAGAGACAGTGAGAGAAACGCGAGGGCGGTGGCAAGCACGATGTACTTTTTCATCATTGGTGAATCCTTCGGCTCAGACGCCTGAGCAATTGATCTAGAATTTCAAAAGGAGAGCTTGAAGCGAAAGATGGTCGAACGCGGACGCGACCCGGTAGAGCCTAGAACGGGCGGCGTCAGGCCAAGAATATAGTCAAGGCGGGAGACACTTGTCAAACTTTTTTCGCGTCGCGGCGCGAAGTTAAAAATCACGGCCCCAAGCGAAAAGTTTGACCGGTGTGGCAACGCTTGCAGTCGTTGAAATTCGCGTCGCCGAACACCACTTTGCCGCCGATCACACGCTTATCGTTATGGCAGGTCATGCAACTCTGGGCGCGCGTGTTGCCCGTGTGAAACGCAGTCTGGGGCGATGGAACTTTTTGCGCTTGCAGGCGGATGCCATTGACGTTGTGGCAACTGGCGCAGTTCATGCCCTGACGGGTTCCGTGATCGCCGTGGCTGAATCCGACGCGGTAGGCGCGGGCGGACGTCGAACTCGGGGCGTAGCCTTTTTGTTGGTGGCAGGTGGCGCACGAACCGATGTCTCGTCCGGCCTCGGAGCGACTGCCGGGCGTGTGGCACTGGTAACAGTTGTTGTGCGCCGCGAAGCCATCGGGGATCGTCAGCGCGATGCGACGGTTGGCGGGCAGATGGCAAGAGGTGCAGCCGGCTTGTGGTCTCGCGGTTCCCTTATCATGAGCCTCATGGTTAAACTCCATGTTGAAGCTCCGCAGGCGGGGGAAGCGCGTCAGTCCCGGATTCTGCGCGCTCAAGCCCTGATTTAACTGGCCGGTGTCGTGGCAGATCGAGCACATCGGAATATTCTGCGAGACGAACTGCGCGAGGTGACAATCGGTGCAGGACTTGTGCCCCGGGAAGCGTGGTTCCTGTCCCTGATCCCGGCGGTGGCACGAAGCGCATTTCGCAGCGTCGGTCATAAAAGCGCCGTGGGCGCTCGGGCTGGAGTGGGAGAATCTGGAAAACTTTTCCCCGCCTGATTGCTGCGCCGCCATCGTGGCGGGTGTGACCGTCGAAGTCACCGCTCCGGCGGCGAGCACGGGCGAGCGTTGATTGAAAACAAAAAGACCGAGGGCGGCGCAAGCGACTAGCGCCACCACAACGAGAGACAGCCAACGGCGGCGCGCGTCCCCTCTCAGGCGCTCCGGCACATTGAACCATTTCTGAAATTTTGCTCTCTTCACTTCGCTCATCGCTTACTCTTTAATGATGTCTTTAAACTGATCGGGAATGACGCCTTTCACCCGCGTGAGCGCGTCTTGTTTCCGCTTAATGTCTGCCTGATCGCCCTTTGCCTGCGCGTCTTTCAACTCTTTTTGCGCCGAATCATAGACGGTCTGAAAGTGGCTGCGCGGCACTTCGGGGCCAATGCTCAAAGGCGGCAGATGGCAATAGGCACAGTCGAAAGCGGGTTCTCTCTTACGTTGTTGCAATTCGCGGAAAAGGGACAGCTT
>JACCRA010000668.1 GCA_013813825.1 Pyrinomonadaceae bacterium
GTCATCACGACGACGAGCGCCTCGGCATCGATGTCCTTGATCCGATCTAACAGCGTGAGGCCGTCCATGCCGGACATCCGAATGTCCGTCAGCGTGACGGAGACATCCTCGGCGGCGAAACGCTCCAACGCTTCCTCGGCGCTCGCCGTGGCCGCGACGCGGTAGCCGGCTTCTTCCAATAACTGCGCGAGAATGACGCGCATCAAGTCTTCGTCTTCGGCAATGAGTATGAGCGGCTGTGTGTTCATAGCTTCGGAGAACGTCTGATCGAGAAAAATAGTGGAAGGTCATAGCTCACGCAAAGGCGCAAAGCCCGCAAAGAAAGCTCGCACGTTCCCATGCCGACTTTGCGCCTTTGCGTGGAATTGCCTATCACAAAAAACTTCAAGGTAGCTGTGTCCCCGCCGGCAACGCGACGCGGACGAGCGTGCCGCGACCGTTGTTGGAATCAACCTCGATGCGCCCGCCGTGCGCTGTGACAATGCCGTAGCAGACGGCGAGGCCGAGGCCGGTGCCGGCTCCGGCGGGCTTCGTCGTAAAGAACGGATCGAAGACGTGCGCCCGGTGCTCGGGCGGGATGCCGCCGCCGGTGTCGGCGATCTCGACGCGCAGCTCGCTTGCCCGCTCATCGAACTTCGTCGTGATCTCTAACTCGCCGCCTTCGGGCATCGCATCGCGGGCGTTGAAGAGCAAATTAAGGAAGACCTGTTGCAGTTGGTCAGCATCGGCGAAAACGTGCGGGGCCAGCGCGTCCCAGTCCGTCAAGACGCGTAGCCGCTTAAAGTCCTTATCGAAACTGGCGAGGCGGAGACTGCCCTCGACAGCGCGCCGCACATCGAGCGGGGCGCGCTCCGGCGGGCGCGTGCGCGCGAAGTCCATCATCTCGCGCAGGACTTGTGTGATGCGTGCGATCTGCGTCTGGATGAGGCGCAGCATCTCGCGCGTCTCGGCGCTTTGGGGATCGCCGGTCTGAGCCGCCGCGCGCGTCTGCAAAATCTGGATCAGGGATGAGATCGAAGCCAGAGGGTTGTTGACTTCGTGCGCGACGCCGGCGGCGAGCGTGCCGGCGGCGGCCAGTTTCTCGGTGCGGATCAGTTGCTCGTTCAAGGCGCGCAAACGCTCAATGTCGCCAGCGATCTTGAGGCTCATCGCGTTGAAAGACGAGGCGAGCAATCCGACTTCGTCGTTACTTTCGACCGCGACCTGCGCGCCGTATTCGCCGCCCGCGACTGTCACCGCCGCCTCAGTCAATCGCCGCAACGGGCGCGAAATAATGCGGATCACGAGTCCGACCAAAATTAAGTTCGGGGCCAGCGCCGTGATGACGCTGAAGACGAGGTAGCGCCGCCACGACTCCGCCGTTGGTCCCCCAGCGAAACTCCACCAGACGATAGGCACTTGCAGCAGGAAAAAACTGAGCACCGCGACGAGCGCAATCGAGAGCGCGACCTTGTAGGCGATGGGGAAGAGGCGAAATTGATCGAGCGCGGACTGGAGCGAGAAGAGCTTAAAGTTCGTGATCGCGTAGGCGTAAATGAGCACACCGGGTAAGACGAAGACCGCTCCAAACGGCAGGAAGACATAAACGCCGAAGAGGGGCAGCGCGACGCTCGCGGCTGTCGTCAACGCGCTCGTCAGCACCAGCGCCCACAAAATCGCTCCGAGTTGCTGCCCCAGCAGACTATCGCGCGAGCGCCGGTATTTAGCGTAAAGCGTGATGAAGCCGTAGGCGAAGACGATGTAAATGTAGAGGCCGAAGGCGTAGGCCAGCGGCGTCAGCTTGATCGAGAATTGTCCGGCGTCGAAGCGCACACCGAGCCACAGCAGGCCGAACAGCGTGGCTGGCACGAAGACCGCGCCCGGCGCGAACAGTACCGCCGCCCGCCGCAACGGCACCGGATTGTTTTCCGGGAACACCCACGCGAACACGACCAGCGAAAACTGCAACGAGAGCGAGATAATAAAGCTGGCGCTCGCCCACCACGCCGCCGCGTCGCCTGAACGCGAACTGAAACCCCAAAACGCGATGTCTTTCACCGACCACAGCGCGAGGCACAGCACAAAGACCGCGAACGTCTGATGCGCCAATTGCCGCGGGGCCGCCACCACGACATAAAAGCCGAGCAGCACCAGCACGAACAGTGAGAGTAAAAGCAGCGCGAGCAACATGGGAGTAGCGGGCAGAAGGCAGTAAGCAGTAAGCAGTAAAAAGAGTTTGGAAGAGTCAGCAGGTTAAAAGAAGGTAGCGCGGCTGTTATGTTTCAGACTGCTTACTGCTTACTGCTTACTGCTCACTAATACGGAAAGATGTGCGGGCTGAGGATGAGAGCCGTGATCGTCATCGTCACGCCGCACGCGAGCGGCCAGAAGTGGCGCGCGTCAATCATACCACCACGCGCGAGTAGGCGATGCAGCGGAGTGAAGAAGATGAAAGCCAGCGTCCCGACAGGCGCGGCGCACAACATCCCGAAAATCGCGCCCACGCCGAAGAAGAGCGCACCGCCCGCGCCGCCTGTGAGGGCACCCCAAGCAGAACCTATCGCGGCGGCCAGCAGCAGCAACACCGACCATGAGGTTGGTTCAATCTGCTCAATAGCTTTCCCAAACTTCGCCCCCATTGCCCGCCCGACGATGCAGCAGATGACGTTCATGAATAGACAAAAGGGAAACCACCAACTGTCTCCGCCCCCGAAGGGCTTGAGGCCGGATGGGTAAAGAAAGAGACGGAAGAAGATGGCCGCCGGCGGAAGCAGGCCGAGCAGCAGGCCGAGCCGGGCGAAAGCCTGCGGCGTCGAGAGCGGGCGCGACATCAAGCACATCTGTTCTTCTTCGCGCGGGTTGCGGAACAGTCGCTCGCGTCGTTCGCTTTCGGCAAGGGCGTTTGTCAGCCAATAGAGCCGCGCGTTTATGTGGCGCGCGGGGAAAACTGTGTGACGTTCGAGTGTCGTGGCGGCATAGTGTTCGCGCATAGCTCGTCTCCTGTCTCGGTCAAAGAAAGTTCCCGGTGGGTCATTGATTGGAGCGCCCGGACGCGCGCGGTGGCGGCGTCAATCAGTCGCCCCACTCCCTCCGCCGTGGCGCGCTCGCCGAGAAGCGTGAGCAGTTCGACGACGCACACGTAAAACTGAAGAACGGCGGCGGAAAAATGTAGTGCCAATTGTTTGTCGGCGTGAGTGAAAAGGTAGCCGCGATCAATTATTTCGTGAAGCTCCGCGAGCGCGTGCAGCAATTCGACGCGGGCGCGCGAGTGGTGCGCCTTGAGACGCGCGGAGTTGCGGCGTTGGATGCAGCGCCCCGCGACCTGTAGATCGCCGCTGTCGCGCCCGGCGACGCGGGCCAACTCCAACTCGCGTGCGAAAGGCGTTGCGCCGTCTTCGACGAGCAGCATCACGGCGCGCGTCAAACCGGCGTGACGCTCAAGGCTTGAGCAGGCGTCGAGTAGCGCATGGCGCACTTGTTCGCCGCGTCCGGCGAAGGCTTCTTGAGCGCGGTCTTCGGTCTCATGCAGCGCATCAAGGCAGAGGCGCAGAGCTTGATCGAGCCGCGCTTCGTCGCCGGGCTGCGCTGTCAGGGGAAGCGTTGTTCCGTCGTCAGCCTGCGTTGAAGACTTGCTGCGGAGTAGGAGAAGGATCAGCGCCAGCGGCCACACCAATGCGATCCCGGTGGCACGGGCGATGTTTCGCGCAACGTAGTCGCTCTCATCTTGCTGCTGCTGTCGTAGGAAATAAGCGACGCCGACGGGAGCCGCCGCTGCCAGATAAATAGTTGTAAGTTCGCTGAGAAGCATGATGGCCTTCGTTATCGCAACGTGTATGCCAACCAAGCCGGTGAAGGATGAAAGTAGGACTTCCGGTTAGCCAGTCGTTGGCAATCAAGGAGTTAAGAGGAGCGGGAGGGGCGGCGCGTCAATCACGCGCAAGTTCAGAGTCTCTCCGGAGCTTGGCATTCCGCGTCAGCGCGTCCTTGTCTTTGGCAAAGTGCAAGTGTCCTGAAAAATGTTCTTATCTGACCGCACGGCGTATGGAATTAGTCGCTAACTCACAAGCGCCTGACTTTCGCGGATAGAACGTCGCTAGTCTCAAGACAACGTGAGCGACAGGATGGGACGGCACAAACTGACGTAAAAGCGGCGGCCACGCTTCAGACTCCAACAAAGATTTACAATCGGGATTGAAACAAACTCCGCGCGCGGGCGTCTAAGTTCGGTGTGGCCTTTGAATTGCTACTGATTTCGGCGGCATCCTTACTTCAAGGCCACGGGCGAACATTCAGGAACTTTTAGGTGAGCCGGTTCGTCTAAAGAGAAACAGCAAAGCAAACGAAAAATATCTGTCAGGAATACAGGATCATGGTGAAGAACAAAACGATTAAAGTCATTAAACGCAGTGAACGCGGAGCGCAGGAAACTGTCGCGGTCGAGCCGATAGTTGACGAGAAGAAAAGCACGCAAATTGCCGCCCGCGAGGTTGTCGCGACCGTGACCAACTGGGTCAACGAGTTTCAGCAGAAGCGCCGCACCGAAACTGCCCAGGCTTTCAAAACTCTCTTCTCAGACACGACTCCGCAACCGTCCAAAGCCTAACTTTCAAACAGTTGGAGATTAATGACTGCGCCACCACGTTTGGACTCAGACGTGATGGCGCGTGTCATTTTGTCAGCCTTCTTTTCCTGCCCGTTGACACACCAACTGGTGTCACTCTGACTAACTGCTCCTTCATATTGACAGTCATTGCCCGCCGCGCGTAGCATTCGGCTCGAATCACATCCAGCACAATTCCAGTGGAGGACGAACGTGAAAAGCACGGCCAAAAACTCCCCGAAGAAGCAGGTCGAACGCCTGTTGCTTGACGCGATCCGCAAGCCCGTCGCGCCCCTCGGCCACCCCTTGAGCAACGCCAAGCCGGAAGAGCGCGCCCACCCGGCTGAACGCAAAGTGAAACATAAGCAACGCATCGACACAGACGACGAGGCCTGAGAATAATCGTTACCAAATCTCGAAACTGATCGGGACACAACGCGGCTTACGGCCTCGTGTTTCCAGACGTGCGACCCTATCCCGGTGTCGTTACATGTAGCCCTCATGGCAGACTTCGCACAAAATTTCATCAATCACTCGCGCTCGCTACTGCTCCGGAATTATCTGCCGCGGATCGAGCGGTGCGTCGAACAGTTAAACGACGAAGATCTGTGGTGGCGCGGGAATCCGCAATCGAATAGCGTTGGCAACCTGCTGTTACATTTGACGGGCAATGCGCGCCAGTGGATCGTCAGTGGCCTCGGCGGTGAGGCGGACGTGCGCGAGCGCGATGTGGAATTTGAGATCGGTGCTGCTCAACCTTCCGGCGAAGCCTTACTGCGACTGTTACACGAGACGCTGATTGAGGTCGATATTGTCCTGTCGCAGCTCGATCCCTCACGCTTGTCTGAAGTGAGGCGCATTCAGTGCCGCGACGACGTGACGGCGCTGGAAGCCGTCTATCACGTCGTTGAACATTTTTCGATGCATACCGGCCAGATAATCCTGCTGACCAAACTGTTGACCTCACGCGACCTCGCCTTTTATAAATTCAAAAGCGGCGTCCCGCGCGAAACATGGCGGCCATAGCTTTTAGCCGTTAGCTTTCAGCCATCAGCAATATCAATACTGCCCACGCAATATCTTGCTTGTTGAAGACTAAGGGCTGACAGGTGACGGCTAATATTTTCGCTTCCAAAACTTTGCGGTTCATGCGTAATATAGGCGCGCTCGTTGAATTCTTCCGGTCGTCGGCGCGATGAAATCAAAGAAGTCGCCTGCTGCGGGGCGTTGCGCCGATGCCGCCATCTGTTCTTGAGGAGGTTAAGTTAAATGGTTTACGTGGTTGCGGAGCCGTGCGTCAACTGCCGTTACACGGACTGCGCGCTGGTCTGCCCGGTGGAGGCGTTCCATCTGGATGACACGATGCTGGTGATCCACCCGGAGACGTGCATCGACTGTGATGCGTGCGTGCCGGAATGCCCGGTCGAAGCGATCTTCCCCGAGGACAAAGTGCCGGAAGAGTGGGCGCACTACACGGCGATCAACGCCGAGAAGGCTCTAAGCGGGTTGCCGGTGATCAGCGAGAAGCTTGATCCCTTGTGTTAGGCACGGCCGCGAATTGGCGGCTGGCCGCGCGAGTTGAAAGAAGTGGCGGGGTTATGCGCGCAAGCCTCATCCGTTTGGGTGGGGGTTGCGCCTTATTTTTAGCGGCGGCCTTCGTGCGGGCGCAGGCGGAGGAAGAAAAGAGAGATGGGCAAACGGGCCAACAGTTTCCTCGGCGGGATGGCGCTGGCTGCTGCCGGCGCGTTAGGAACAGTGTTTCTACTGCGGCGCAAAAAGCCCGCAGAGCTACGCGATGAAAGTGCGGGCGCAAGGCAGCGCGAGCGGTCGCCGGGCGATAGGTGGGCGCGCCCCGGCATGTCAGTTACCTTTCGCGCGGAATTGATGCCGGGCCGTGAGCGCGAGTCACGAACTTTCAGCATCGCGGAACTGTTGCCAAGCCAGCGAGTGGTGCTGAGAGGCGTGAGTGGCGAGCACTCGGAGCACGAATTCGAGACGACGCGTTGAGCGAAAAGACAATCGGAAAATAGGAGGCAACTGGAAGTGTCACAACAAAGGATCGAGGCGTTTGAAGCAATGATCGCACAGCAGCCGGAGCAGGAGATGGTCTGGTATGGATTGGCGAACGAATACATCAAGATCGAGCGTTGGGCCGACGCCGAGGCCGCCCTGCGCCGCGTGATCGCCTTAAAGACGGAGTTTACGGCCGCGTACCAGCTACTCGGCACGGCGTTGCTGAAGCAGGGCCAAACGGCGGAGGCGCGCGGTGTCTGGACGGAAGGCATCGAAGTTGCGGGTCGCACCGGCGCGTGGAAAGCCCGGCAGCACATGGAGGGTCTGCTAGCAGGCGCGGAAGAGAGTGCGGCGGGAGCAGAATTCTGTGATTGAAGTCCAAGTAGGAGTGCTGCGGATCGAGTTAGGAGGGTTGCGGAAATTGCCCACGCTCTTGTTTACCATTCGTATTCACGGCCGGGCTGCATGACCTGTACTTTCGGCTTGTCGAGTTCGGAGATTTCTTTAACGATTAGGTCCCGGTAGGTGGGCTTTAGATGGACGGCCAGCACGTCGAGGTGATTGTTCGAGAGCTTGGCGAGTTCGCGACCGACGCCGGCGGGCGTGAGGTGGCCGGAAACTTCGGCAAGGCTCTCCATCGAGTTCGGAAACGAGGCCTCGATGAAGAGGGCGTCAACGTGTTTGATACGGTTGACGACCTGCCAGAACTCTTCGGTGGTCGCCGTATCAGAAGTGAAAGCGAGCGTCGTCTTGTCGTCGTTGATGATCAACCCGATGGTCGGGACGATGTGGTTGACGGGGATGGCGACGAACTTGAGGTGTCGGACTTGAAACTCCTCGCCGGCGCGGATCGGCACGTACTGCATTACGGGGCCATACTCGTTGCTCAACTCGGCAAAACGCGGATAGACAGTCCAGTTGAAAACATCGCGTTCTAAAATCTGGATCACCTCGTCGGTCGCATAGACCCGAAGCGGTTCCGTGAGCAGGGCGAACAGATCGTCGATGAAGATCGGGAGCGTCGCCATGTGATCCATGTGCGGGTGGGTAACGATCACGTCGCGAACCGAGTTGCGCTGGTGGTCATTGAGGGCGAGGGCGATGCTGCCGGCGTCGATAGCGACACAGTCATCGATGAGGTAACAGGTCAGGCGCTGATCCGGGGTGGCGCAGCCTGACGAGTCGAAAGTGCTGGGTAGTAGTTGAATCTTCACGGCTTGGTATTGGATCGCTCTCTCGTCAACATTTTCGACGCTCGCGGTCGGGAGCAATGTGCTTGAAACAATTGATTCCGCGCGGGGCCGACAACGGCGGTGCGGAAGAATCGCCGGCTGTCGGTTCAGTGCGAGCCGAGTTGGCCGCGCAATTCATGGAGCGTGCGCCGGTAAGTCTCTTCGCGCGCCGCCGCCGCCGAGTCGTTAGCCGCCAAGCCGCGAGCAACGCGGCTGCGGTGAAAGGCCAGTTCACTCGCCGTGCTGTTGTAACGCATACGGGAGCGCCAGCGATTGAGGCCACCGCTTGTCAGCGCCCCCCACGACGCGCCCATCCGCCCGCGGATGCTGCACAACCGCTCATACTCTTGCGGCGTGAAGACTCCCTGCTGGAAGTCCGTGTACAGGTGCTCGCGCACAATACGCCCCTCGCGGCGGAGCGCGAAAAAGACGGCGACCAGCACCGCGACGAGGACTGGAACCATGATGAAAATATAGGCGAGGATAAAGAGTACGCCGCTGATCGTGGCCGAAAGATTCCATAGGCAATGCAGCAGCATCGCAAGTCCAAGCCCTAAGACGGGCGCAAAAAATTTAAGAAAGTTATTTTTCGTCTGGCTCGCCAACCCGAGGCCAATGCCGGTCATGCTGGTGAAGAGCGGGTGAGAGAAGGGAGCGATGAGACCGCGCAGCATAAAAAGACGGATGGATTCCGCCGCGCCACCTTCAAGCGCCGCGCCGCCGTAATACTGCACGTTCTCGGTCATTGCAAACCCCAGCCCCACCATCGAGGCGTAAACGATGCCGTCGAGCACGCCGTCAAACTCGTCGCGCTTCCAGAAAAAGAGGCCGAACAAAACGAGAGCTTTCGCGCTCTCTTCCACCGTCGGCGCGAAGACGACCGCGCCGGAGAATTCGGCCGCGCCATCGCTCATTGTCGCGATGCCGACGATGATGCTGCCCGCCGTGTTCAGGACGAAGGCGATGAAGACGGCGACCAGTGCTCCCCAGAAAAAAGAAGTCGCCAACGACCACAACGGCTCCGACTCGTAGCGGTCAATCCAAAGCACGAGCGAGACATAGACGGGCACCGGCAGCGTTGCCAGCAGCAGACCGATGATGAACGGAAGCGGGCCGGTGCCGATGCCGATCAACAGCAGCGTCAACAGCCCGACGAGCAGCGCCGTCAGAATTCCGAGGGCGACGGCCGCCCAGCGCAGGGCACTACGTCCACCAAACGTGGTGGCCGGCGCGACGGGGTAGGGCTGTGAGGCGCTGCCGAAATTGTTCATCAAAATAGTAGGGCGCGGTGCGTGTGACAAGAGCGATAGTTGCGTCACTCTTGTATTATTTGAACGGATGTACGTGGCCGGACCCGAAAAAGATTGGCGACGGCCGATGACTCAGTCAGTGAGAAAAAGCAACAGCCCGATCACGATCAAAACAGTGAGCAGTAATGCGCCGGCGCCGAGTAGCAAGTACAGAACGAGTCGACTTTGGTTTGGCTGCTGGACGGCGGTGGAAGGGGAAGCGGGCAGACGCCCGGCGGTTGCCGCTGCAACTGACGCCGCCGGCGACGATGGCGTCGCGTTGCCGGTGATTGGGGGGGCGACTGGACGGGCTTCCGCCGTTACCGGCCGCGGGGGGGGCGGCGGCGGCGCGGGCGTTCCGGCCGCGGGACCACGCGGAACGATAATCGTCGCGCCGAAGTCAGTGACTGGAGGCGAAGGTCGAGCTTCGGACGCCGGTGACATTGGCGTGCCGCAATCCTGACAGAAAGCTTTATCCTCGCTAACGGAGGCACCGCATTTGGGGCAGGTCATCATTATTGAACTCGTGGAGTTAAGTTTTCGTGGCGCTTGTGCCGTACCCGCGAGATGGCTCGCGGAAAACTGTCTGAACTTTCAACTTGAACCGGGGCGGAATTAAGCGCGCGATTTTGGTGTCTGAAATCAAAAGACGGCCGGTAGTATAATCACAATTGCCCGGCACTGCCAATCAAATTTCTGGGACGCGTGGTCGCTGTCTTGCATTCTCAGAACTCCGGCGCGGGCTTGTCGTCAGTGAACCGACTCATCAACTCACGCGCCACAGCATCAAGAATGCCTCATTGAATGCGCTCCGTGTTGAACTTCAGTGTCTGCTCGGTAGGGCTTCTTCTTCGAGTCGCGCGCCGCCGGCAGGTGTCGGCCAATCAAAGTTTAACTGTGAGTCATTCCGACGCTGTTTGAGCCGCGAAGATGTTGACACAGATGCGTGGTTAGGACGACTATTACTTGCCGTCTTGTAGTGCTCGTTATTACCAGCAGCGCGTTTTGCAAGAGCTTCGACGGTCGCCCCATTGCGGTGCGACTCAAGTGAGCCGGAAAGAGCAGCGACATGACGGCTGGCGCAACCTGTATCGCTTGCGGAGGAGCGTGTGCCCACGAACTCGGTTAATTTCGCTGACAGCCGGGAGCCTCGCGGCGCGACTCACCATCGCCCGCGCGCCACGCGCGACGCGCACCCGCCGCGCCAGCCCTCAGCCGCCGGCTATCTGGCGGCGGCCGGCGTCGTCGCGTTCGCCCTCTTCTTTGCCGTCTGGTGGTTGCTAACCGTCAGCGGCGACGACTCCCCGTGGCTGCCCGCGATCTTGGGCGCAAGCGTGGTGATGTTGCTCGCGGTGGCGACGCGCGAGGTAGTGATGCGACGGGCGTGGTCGCGCTATATGCAGGAACTGGAATGGGAGATGGGGCGCGATAAGAGCACCGTTGCCCGGCCGGGGACCAGTTCACGCAGCCGTCGCAAGGTGAGTTTGCATTCAACCGCCGGAGTGCTACGTGCACTCCTGCGGCAACTCGCGCAGGCCGACGAGGTTGGGGCGCAGCGGGTGGAGGCACACCTCGAAGCCTTTCGCCTCTGTGAGCAGTATTTAGCGAATAGCGAGGAGACGCTCAACTCGCCACGTCTCGCGCCCGACGTGCGAATCGCCATGCGTTCAGGGCAGGAGCGGGTGCTCGCCCTCCGTCGCCATCACCTGCTCGCATGGGCGCGGGCGGAGGCGCAACGGTTGACGCACGAAGCGCAACGCCGCGTCAGCGTCTCAGATAGGATTGAGACGGCGTTGCGCGCCCTCGACGTGATTAACGATGCACTTCGTCATTACCCCGGCGAAGTGGAGTTGCGTGAATCGGCGCAGGCCGTCCGCGACTTTATTGCGTCAGTGAAAATCGGGCATTGGGTGGAACTAGCCGAGCGCGCGGCCTTTCGCGGACGCCACGCCCGCGCCATCGCGCGTTACCACGACGCGCTGTTTTATCTCTCGCGGGCCGAGATCAGCGAGGATGCGCGTCGCGAAGCCGCCGCGCGCATCAATTGCCAGATCGACATGCTGCGCGAGGTCGCTAAGACGAACAAAGTCGCCGCCGGGAAAGAGCGACCAACTGATGAGACGAGCGCGGAGCGAGTTGTTGATTTGGACGAGGGGCCGGAGTGAGTCGCCATCGCCGCTTCAGACAACAACAGCGACATCCGCCGGTCGCGGCGGTATCTCGGCCTTCGCTGTATCTCGACGCCTTCTTCGAGCACCTGCAAATGGCACTAGCATTTTTTCGCGGACCCGCGTTGGCGTTTAACCTTTTCTATGCGAAAATCATGCCTCCTCAAGCATACAGTTGACACTGCATACTTGCGAAGTCAAGGGACTTTTTCGACTGTCACATCCGCCGCGAATTGATGGCGCGCAAAACGGCCGGGAGCGGCGAAAAATAAGGAGCAGCCTTTACGCGCTCTCAGGCATCTGGAGAGAACAGGTCGTTAACATCAGGGCCAGCCTACTTCGGCCAAAGAATTGATTTAACAAGGATGAATAATATGAAAGCCACACGAGTTATACTCTCGTTCGCCGCCTTCAGCCTTCTCGTCGCGCCGGTTCACGGTCAACAACAACAAGGGCCTTCACCGTCTATCACTGCTGTCCCGGCGATCTCCATCTCGGAGCGTCCCGCGCCCGGCAATTTGCTGTCGGCGCGGCGCGAGTACACGCTTGGTCCCGGCGACGCGGTGGAGTTGAAGGTGCTCGGCGAGCCACAGATGGATGGCGTTTACGAAGTTGACGGCGACGGGAACCTGTCCCTTCCATTTATTGAGCAGCCTGTCGTCGCGCAGTGCCGCACGGTCAAAGCTTTGCGGAAGGAAGTGATGACTGAACTGGCGGAGTTTCTCCGCACCCCGCAGGTTTACATGCGCGTGAAAGAGAAGGGGAGTCGCCCAGCGGCCGTCGTCTACGGTGCGGTGCGCTCGCCGGCCAAGTTCGAGATGCACCGTCCGGCCAAGCTCCTCGAACTGCTCTCAAGCAGCGGCGGCGTCACCGAACAGCACAACGGCACGATCCAGATCACGCACACGCTGCCGCAATTCTGCCCGGATGAAGAGCCACAGGTCGCGACGGAGGCTGCGGCGAC
>JACCRA010000718.1 GCA_013813825.1 Pyrinomonadaceae bacterium
CCGTCGAAGTCCGCGAAGGTGACGCCCAAACCTTTGTTTTCGGGATCGGCGACGCCGGCCTTGACGCTCACATCTTCAAATGTTCCATCAATTTTTTGATGAAAGAGAATGTTGGTCGCGCCTTTGAAGTTGTCGGGATGGCAGTAGGCGCGGAAGCGCGGATCTCCGCAGAAGAGTTGACCGCGCACGAAGTCCCATTCCATATAGCGTGTGACGAAGAGATCAAGCCGCCCGTCACGGTCGTAATCGAACCAGCCCGCGCTGGTGGACCAACCCGCCACGCTCGCGCCCGTCCGCCGCGTCGCGTCCTCAAACGTGCCGTCACCTTTGTTGCGGTAGAGCGTGCCCGCGCCGTAGGAGGTGACGTAGAGATCGGTGAAGCCGTCGTTATCGTAATCGCCCGCCGCCACGCCCATCGAGTAGCCTTCGCCCTTCAACGCCGCGTGCTCGGTCACGTCCTCAAACGTGCCATCAGCCTTCTGTCGATAGAGGCGATTCCAGAAACGCGCGTCGCGTTTGTCGGGCAGCGCGCCTTTCGGCATCGGATCGTCGATCCGCGCGCCGTTGGTGAAGTAGAGGTCGAGACGCCCGTCGTTGTCGTAATCGAATAGCGCGACGCCAGCACCCATCGTCTCCATCAGATACTTCTGCGAAGTGGGCGAGGCCGCGTGCTTGAAGTTGATGCCCGTCTGCGTCGTGATGTCCGTGAACGTCACCGGCGATTGTGCTTGCGGCGCGGCGGGCGGCGGGGCCTTCGGCAGATCAACGCTGCCGTAAGCCCGGCCGGTACGCGGCGCGGACGGGGTGGGCGAAGGCGCTGGCGGCTGTTGTTGCGCGCCAGTGCGGGGGACGATACCCAGAAAGATGAGCGTCAGTGCTACAGGCAGCAACAATGCTCTGGAAAAAGACAGCCGGCCGTCAAGCCGAAGCCTTCCCGCCCGTCGGGCGGCACAGCCGCGAGAGAAAAGAGCCTTGATAATTTTGGTCATCGGTGAACGGTATAAGCGGGCGGGGAGACGCTGCCGCGCCATCACTTTACAGCGCAAACTGCGTCATAGTACAGTCGCCCTTCTACATCTCTCGTTGGATTTTTGACGTAATACAAATACCCAGAAGCCCTCTCATGAAACTCCGTACACCCCGTTTGGAACAGACTCTTCTCGGGGCCGTGCCCGCCTTGTGCGCAATGGCTTTACTGCTTTCCGCATTCGATCATCGTCTGGCGCTTGCGCAAACGGCCACCCGGCGGCAGCAGCAGCAGGGCGCGGCGCAGGTGGATCGAACGCGGCTCGAAGTTATCGAAGACTTGTCGGAATCGCTCGCCAACGCTCTGCTCGAACTGTCTGTCGCGACGCGCGATCGCGACTTCGAGCGGACGGCGGAATTTTTGCCCGCGAGACTCACGGCCGGGAAGTTTCCGGCACGGCCACTGCCGGTGAAGCCGTCCGTCAAGTGGATCGGCACGCGCGCGTGGACGGTAGATGCGCCGGGGCAAACGGCGGATGCACAGAGGGTCAACGTCTCGGCTCGTAACGGCTCACCGAAAGCGACGGCGGACGGAGTTGTTGACGCCGTCGCGGTGGTTAATGCCGCCTCCGCGAGCGCCGTCGCTCCGGCCTTGTCAGTCGTTGGCAAGGAAGATTTTTTGCGCGACTGGACGCAGTTTCTCGCCCACTTCTCGGAGATCGAAGACTCGCGGTTCAAAGTGAAGGACGCGACGTTCGACGAGGACGCGAAGGCGGTGCTCGGAGCCGAAGTGCCGACGGCCGTGCCGGGCGCGCGGGGTCAGGCGCGGATCGCTTTTTACGTCATCGGGCGCAACCGTGACGGGCAGCGCGAGTGGGCGCGCGGCGTGACGAACGTCGTCGTGCGTGCCGGAGAGAACGGCCGCTGGCAGTTCGAGCAATTCGCGTTGGCAAGCCTTGATTCGCTGGTCGCGCTGACCGATCTCTTCTCCGAAGTCGCGGTCCCGGCGGGCGTCGCCAATAGCATCCCGGCCTACGGCACGCAGGGCAACGGCGGCTTCGTCTGGCACGGCGCGGCGGCAGCGGATTTCAACAGAGACGGCTGGCTCGATCTCTTCGTCACCTCGGCGAAGAAGAATTTTCTTTATCTTAACGACGGCAAAGGCAAATTTCGCGACGCGGGCGAAGAAACAGGCGCGAGCCTCCTCGCGACCGGCACCTCTCCGCTCGTGCTCGATTACGACAACGACGGCGACTCCGATGTCTTCATCTCGGCAGTCGGCCAGCAAATCCTGTTGGAGAATCGGCTGGCGCCGGACGGCAGGCTGGAATTTCAGGACGCCTCGTCCGAGTCGGGCATCGGCGCAACGTCTGGGATAGGCTTTAGCGCCGTGGCCGGCGACGTGAACAACGACGGCTTTCTGGACATCTACGTCGCCTCGTACAACCGCTACGGCCAAGTCACTCCCGACTCGTGGTTCCGTGCGACGAACGGGACGCCCGATCTGCTGTTCATCAATCAGGGCAACGGCACGTTCCGCGAAGAGGCCGCGAAGTGGGGCGTCGCCGACAGTCGCTGGGGCTATGCGGCCGAGTTCGCCGACGTGAACGGCGACGGCAAAATCGATCTCTACGTCGCCAACGATTTCGGCGAGAAGGCGATGTACATCAACCGGGGCGATAAGTTTGTGGACGAGGCGCGGGAGCGCGGCGTGCTCGATCCCGGCAACGGGATGGGCGTCTCTTTCGGCGACTACAACAACGACGGCCTGCTCGATCTGCACGCGACGAATATGTCCTCGACCGCCGGCAACCGCATCCTCTCGCGCCTCTTCCCGAATTCGAGCGCGAAGGACAACGTGCTCAAGAAACTCGCCGCCGGCAACAATCTGTACGAAAACCTCGGCGGCGGAAAGTTCAAGGATGTGACGGCGGAGGTCGGCGGCTTCTCGGGCGGTTGGGCGTGGGGCGGCGGCTTCATCGATTTCGACAACGACGGCTGGGAGGACATTTTCACGCCGAACGGCTTCATCTCCGGCAAGTCGATGAAAGACACTTGAAGCCACTTCTGGCGTCAGGTCGTGACGCACTCGAATGACGGGAAGGAGGAGCAGGGCGCGCTCCGCACGGATCAGAATCAACTGATCAACGAGCAGGGCTTTTCGTTCAGCGGCTACGAGCGCGATCCGCTTTATTTGAACCTCGGCAATAAAAAGTTCACGGACATCTCCGGCGTCAGCGGCATCGACTCGATCACCGACGGCCGTGCCGGCGTCTTCGCGGACTTCGATAACGACGGCGACTCGGACGTGTTTATGACGACGATTCAGGGGCAGTCGCACCTGCTGTTCCGCAACAACGTCGGGCAGGGCAACAAACACCTGCGCGTCGCCCTCGAAGGGACCAAGCCGAGCACGCGCGACGCCTACGGCGCAATCGTGCGCGTCAAAACGTCGGCGGGGACGCTCACCAAAATCAAGAGCGGTGGCTCGGGCTTCATCTCTCAGCACGATCCGCGCTTGCTTTTCGGTCTCGGCCGCGACGAGCGCGCCGAGTGGGTTGAAGTGACGTGGCCGGGCGGCAAGGTCGAGCGCTTCGAGGGCGAGGCGAAAGCCGGCACGCTCGTCTTGCTGCGCGAAGGCGCGGGCAAGGCGGAAGTGTTAACTTTGAGCCGCGCCAGCCTGCCCGATCCGTTGACCAAAGAAGAGAGCTTCGCGCGCGGCCTCAAGATCGCAGTCGGCCGGCCGCTGCCAGAGATCGCTTTTAAGACCGCCTCCGGCGGGGTCGCGAGTCTGCAAAGTCATCTAAAGCCCGGACGCCGCTCGCTCGTCAACGTCTGGGCGACGTGGTGCGTGCCGTGCGCGAAAGAGATGCCGGAGCTTGAGCGTCTGCGTCAGCCTCTGGCCGCTCGCGGCGTCGATCTCATCGGCCTCAATGTTGATGCCGAGCCGGACGCCGACGTGAAAGGCTTCCTCAAAGTCCACCACGTGAGTTACCCGATTTACCTCGGCGGCGTAAACGCAATCGAACAGCTCTACGCGACGGACGAACTCTCCGTGCCGCTCTCCATCGTCGTTGACGATAAGGGCGTTGTCACCGAGATCATTCCCGGCTGGTCGGAGAAGACGCAAAGACGCTTCGCCGCCCTCGCCGGCATTAAATAGTCGCGTCGAGGTCTGAAGTCCAAAGCCCGAAGTGAGAGAGCGAGCGCTCGACATCGATCTTTGGGCTTTAGACTCTGGAATACCTATTATTTCGTCCGTCGCCGCCTCGGCGTGAAAGCTGTACCACCTTGTTTTTCGTGGAGGAAACTATGGACAACCTCAGGCGGTGTTTGTTGGCGTGTGCGGTCTTCTGTTCGATGGTCATGGTTGCCGGTAGTGAAGTGGGCGCGCAGGAGGCCGGTGTCGTCCTGAGCGGGCCGCAGTTGGCGCGCGTGGTGCCGCCGGGATTCTACTTCGAGGGGCAGAGCGCGCCGACGCAGATGCGGAACGCGGTGGCGGCGCGCTTCGGCGCGAAGCGGCACGTCATCGCCGGGATAGTGGACACGTCCGGCTATTCGGCGGACATCCGCGCCAAGTATGAAGGCTTTTTGATCGCCGATTCATCCATCCGCCTCGGCGGCGAAACGCTCGGCGTCGGGGCCTACGGCTTCGGCTTTGCGGACGACGGCAAGCTCAACGTCTTCGATGTCGGCGGCAAACAGGTATTGTCAACAGAGACGAAGGAAGATCGCGCGTTGCGCCGCCCGCGCCCGCTGATGATGATGAAATCAGGCGATGAGGTGCGGCTCTACAGCGGTCGCCGTTATATCGTCGTCGCTGCTCAGTAAATCAGCCACGGCGGTTTGCGGTTGCGGCGTTTAGCTGCTTGGCTAAGAGCTGTGACAGGAAAGAGAGGCCGCGGATGAACACGGAGACACGCGGAAGATAGCGATTCTCGGTTGCGTGCGACTACACGACAGAAAGACTCACGCGAAGGCGCAAAGAAAACAAGCCGCACGCAACCGCTCACAGCTATAAAGCAGATGATTTTCTGCTTCGCATCTCTCCGCGTTTATCTGCGGCTTCTTCTTTTCAGGCTGCGCCGCAATCTTGCTTGCAGTGGATGGCACTATGAATCGCCGGGATTTATTGCGGGCGTCTGTTCTCGCCAACGAGTTCAAGGAAGGCGACCTGCTCGTTGGCGGGACGCGGGATGAGCGCGTGCGGCAGGAGGCGCGGGCGGCGCTCGGAGCTGTGCGGCTCGGAGTGATCACTAAAACAAACTTCGTCGATGACGGGGTGAGCGAAGCGCTCAACCGCGCGTTAGACTCTCGCCTCGCGGCGGAGCTTACTCACCTGACAGTCGGCGAGTTGAAAAATATTCTGCTGGGAGCCGGAAGGGTCAAATGGGTTCGACGTTATCGCGCCGGCTTGTCGAGCGAGGTCATCGCCACGGTCGTGCGCGTGATGACGAACCAAGAACTATCGGTGGTCGCGCAGTCGCTTTTCAACCCGCTGCCGGGCCGGGGTGTTGCCATCGGCGCGCCCAATCACTTCGGCTCGCGCCTGCAACCGAACAGTATTGGCGACGACGAGGAAGAGATTCTCTTCTCGATTCTCGAAGGACTCACTTACGGTTGCTGCGATGTTATTCTCGGCATCAACCCGGCGAGCGACGATGTGGAGACGATCATCCGTCTGGAAGAACTCCTCCGCCGCATCGTCGAGCGGCTCGCCTTGCCGACGAGATACTGCGTTCTCTCCGACATCCTGAAACAGACGAGCGCGCGGGCACGGACAAAAGTGGATGTCGGATTTCAGAGCTTGGCCGGCACCTCGAAGGCTCTGCAAGGCATGGTCGGGCTGGACGTTGACGGCTTGCTCGATCAAGCGCGCGGCTTCGACA
>JACCRA010000735.1 GCA_013813825.1 Pyrinomonadaceae bacterium
CAAGAGATCAAAGATGAAGCACCAGCCATTACCAACATTGAAGTGAAACTTCGGTATCAGGAAGATGGGAATCCTGTTGAGCGTGTTGTAGTCGTGCGACTTTTGAGTGAGGATGCTAAAGGAAACCCAGTTGTGCGCGGAAAACCGAGTAGCGTTTAGCGCATCGTCAATTGGGGACTTGTGTGAAAACAGCGGGCTGCAAGTAACGCCACCGCGTCCACCCTCTCGAATTGAGGCCCTTATACCAAGTTGCAGATAAAAATGAGGTTTGAAATCCCCGTAAGTGGGTGCGCGCGGGCCGTTAGCCGGACATCTCAACCTCATTTTGTTATGCAACTTGGTATTAGTTACTGCCTTCCGACTCTCGTCTTTCGTTCATTTCCCGCCGAGCGTTCGAGGCAGGCGTGGGAGCAGTAGGTCGCCGGGGATGATCGCAGGACGAGGGCGCGTGAGGCGGGGAGCCATGTGCCGCAGGAGGCGCAGCGCGTTAGGCGCTCGTTCGCGTGGGTGGCGGAGCGGGGAGCGGGTGTTGCCGCCGTGTCATCAGGGCGGGTCAGGCGGCGCGCTTCGCGGAAGAGGTTGAAGACGCGGCGGGCGACGTTGAGATAGGGGCGGAGACGCCAGTAGATCAGCAGGCCGACGGATGCCAGCAGCGCGGCAATGATTAAATACTTCAAGGCTTCTCCTTTGCCGCGTTGCGACTCCGGGCCAGTTGCGCGCGTAAGTCGGTCAGTGCGAGGTTCGCCCGGTTGACGCTTTGCAGCTCGTCGATTTTCTGCTGAGCTTCATCCAGTTCGCCTGTGTCGATGAGCGCCGCCGTCAGGTTTTGCAAAGTCATTTCGTGGCGGGGGGCGAGGGCGAGCGATTTGCGGTATTCGCGGATCGCACGTTGCGGTTCTGGTGGTTGTCCGAAGTAGTAAGTGAGTCCGAGATCGGTGCGGACGTTGACATCGTTCGGGCGCATTTCGAGTGCCTGTTGGTAGTAGGCGCGGGCTTCGCCCAGTTTCGCCGGGTCGGTGCGTTGCCCAGCGTCGAAGAGCGCATTGCCGAGCGCAACCGTCGTGTCGTAATCACGTCTGTCGGCGGCGTGTGCCCGTTTCAGAATACGAACGGCTGGCCCCAGCAACTCCGGTTGGTTGAATTTAACGGCGTAGAGGTAAAGCCCCTGCCCAACTTTGCGCTGCATCTCCGTGTCGGCCGGCGCGGCGTCGGCTTTCGCGATCACAGTCTGCAATTGTTCGACCGTCAAACTGTCAGGAGTTTGTGGCGCGTTCGCCGTCTGCTGCTGCGGCGTATCGCCGGGTTGCAGTGCGGAGTTGGTATTACTGCGTGACCGCGCCAACTCTCCGCGCATGACATCCAGTTCCTGCCGGTTGACCGAGTTCGAGAAATAGAACCCGGCCGCGAACCCGGCGATGATCCCGATGACGACGTAAAGAATTTTTTGCGCTAACACGGCGACTGAAGGTGTCCGGCTGATAAAGGAGGGGAATGACTGGCGCGCCGCGGCCCAGCAGGCTGAAGGAGAACTGATTTCCGGTAGTAGCGACTTACTACTCGCCGCCGCTTTCGCCGCCGCGGCGCGAGCCGGCGGGAACGTCGCCGGCGCGGCGACGTTCGGGCGGATCGGTGGCGCGGCGGCGCGGGATGGAACTCGGTATGCGGCGATCAATCGCTCCCGGCGGCAGCGTGCGGCCGTGGACGGCCTCGGTTAAAATTCTGGTGATCTCCTGCGAGAGCGTGCGGTGCTCGGCGGCGGCGCGGCGCTTGAGAGTCTCTTTGAGATCGTTGGGGACGTAGGCTCCGATGAACACGCCTTTCCGGTTCGCCATTCTGTTCTGCTTCTCCCTCTCGAATTTATCAAGCACTACACTCAAAGCCAGAGTTTAAGAAAATACCGTGCATGTTGAGAACAGGTCTGTAAGCCGAATTCTGTACTCCGACCGAAGCTGGAGCGGCGATCATTCATCTAGCCCATCCGTCGCCGAATGGATCGAGCGACCTACCCGGAGGTCGTAGCGCGCTGCATCGCAACGCGCTTCGGGCGGGCAGCCCTATGTGACGCCTCCCTATTTGGTCTTGCACCGCGAGGAGTTTACCTAGCCGCGACTGTTACCAACCGCGCTGGTGCGCTCTTACATTAAGCCCCGTTTTTGCGGGGCCGCACCGTTTCACCCATCACCCGCTGCGCGACGTTAACGCCGGCCCGCTGGCTGGTCTGTTTTCTGTTGCACTTGTCGTCATGCCCCCGCAGCGCCGGCAACTCGAAAGTTGCAGCTTCCGCGGACACATGCCCAGCCGTTAACTGGCTCGCTGCCCTGTGGTGTTCGGACTTTCCTCCCCCGCGTTTAGCACGCGGCGGCGACCGCCCGACCTGCTCTCATGCACGGTCGGCAGAGTATAGCAAAGCATCGTTGAACACGATAGCGGCAATACGTTAAACGCGCGAGGCGGCAATCGTTATCCGAAAAATTTGTAGCCGACACGCAAACCGCGTAGCGCCGCAGGCGGGATGGTCGAGACGAGCACCCACGTCATCAGCGCATGGGAGAGCGCCAGCGCCCAGAGGTTGGGAGCGCGCTGATAGACAGCCGCCCACATCAGGCCGCCGAGAAAAGTGGCGATTGTCAGCCACGGATTCGGGAAGTGCAGCAGAGCGAAAACTAAGGCTACGAAGATGAGGCTTCGCCAATCGCGTCCCCAGACAAGTTGTGCGCGGCGATGGATAAAGCCTTGCAGCGCGTATTGCTGCAACAGCCCCCACAAAAAACCCCACACCGGAAATCCGAACGCTTCCCATCCCGCGCGCCCGCCGCTCACGCGCCAATCACCGTCGAACCAAAACTTACCGGCCAGCGCGAGTAAGACGATGGCGGCGACCATCGGCGCGAGCAACAGTTTCAACGCCCGCCCGAAATTGTCCAGACGAAACCCGACATCGCGGAACGTCTCGCCGCGCGTTCGATGCGAATAGAGCATTAACAACAACGCCAGCCCCACCGGCAGCGCGAGGAACACCCGGTTGAAGCCGACGAGCGCCAACACTGCCCATTCGGCAATCAGCGTCGAAGAGATGATAGACGCAATCTCCCAGCCGGCCAGCACGCGCCTCTCGTCGTCGTGCCCGCCGATTGATGTCGTCCCTGCTTCCAACGCTCCCGGCGTTCTCATCTGTGCCACCACACGTCCGCCGACTTCTCCACCGGCTCGCGTTCGACGGTGAAAGTTAAGGGGCTGCCGATCATTTGCAGAGCGCGTCTCTGCTCACCACTGCCGGCTGCGTGAACGGCATAGACACGCGCCTCGTAGGTCCCGCGCGGGAGCGGCGGCGTGTCAAAGATGAAGCCGTGAAAAGCGTCCCTAGCCCGCCCGGCCGCCGCCACGTCCGGCCGCGCTTCGTGCGCGGTGCGGCTGCCGGCGAAATGATTGTCGATGAACAATTGCACTTCGACCCGCGCGCCCGGTACGGCGTCGTCCACGACCCAGCCCGCGACGTGCGACTCGTCGGCCGCATCAACCGAGCCGCGAAAGAACGGATGAAAAGATTGGTAGGAAAAGATGACGGCGAGCGCCGCGACGAAAAGCGCCTCCGCGATGGATTTTCCGATCAGCAAATTTGTGAGTCTTGCAGACCCGGCGCGGGGCGGACTGTCACACGTCTCTGCCTGTCTCTGCTGTTCGTCGCTCAAGCAACCTTAAGAGCACGCGCCAAAGCGCGGCGCGGAAATTTTGTAATGTCGGTGCCGGAGATGTTAGTGCAAACAGTGAAACGAAGTCGAGCGCGCATTAGAGTTCCGGCGATGTTACAGATTGAGATGAGATGGCATTCGCGCTTTCGCGTTCAACGCAGGGAGGGACGACAAAACACACAAACGAGCTTACCGCTGCGCTGAGTTATGGTTGCCATGTTGCACTTCCAAGTTGAATCCGCCGAGTCAATCTATACAAGAATGGAACAGAAGAAAAAACCATCCACGAACTCACACGAAACAGCACAAAACAAAGTCAATAGATTTTGTGGTTCTGACTTCGTTTGGCTTCGTGTGTTTTCGTGGATTTTTTGATGAGTCATCAACGGCGACGGCCGACCTCGATGCGGTCGCCGGGCAGCAGGCGCGGATCGGGCACTTTGCCGGTCTCAATGTCTTTCAGGACGTACTCGGTTGGGACGAGCCGGCCATCCGCGCCCTGCCGCGAGATGACAACTTTCACTTTTGATTTAGCGTCGAAGCGCACGCCGCCCGAAGCGAGGATCGCCTGCGTGAGCGTCAGCCCGGCGTGAAAATCTTTTCGTCCGGGCGAACTGATCTGTCCCCCGATGTAAAGGTATTCGGCTTGGCGAGCCGTCACGTTGACCACATCGCCGGCCGCCACTAACTCGTTGAGCGCCGGCGAATCGATCAACTCGATAGTTCGGCTGAGACCGTTGGAGCGCGAGATGATCGTGGCGCGGGCGGCTTCCGCGCGCGGCAACGCCTCGGCTAATACGACGAACAGGGGTACGGCCTCGCGCCGCATGATCTTCGCGCCCGGCTGCTCGACCAACCCGCTGACCATGACCGTGTGGCTGACGTATTCGCGCACGCTGACGCGAAACTGCGCCCGGTCGTTGACCGCGCGTCGCCGCAACTCGGCCGACAAGTGCGCGGCAATCTCGTCCGCCGTCATCCCGGCCGCCAGAAATGGCTCACCCGCCAGCGGGTAGTCCAGCAGCCCGCCGGTCGAGACGGTGAACAGCGTCGATTCGCGTGAAACGCCGTTCAATAAACGAACGTCGAGCACGTCGCCGACGCCGACGCGGTAAATGGCGGTCGGCGGCAAGGAAGAAGCAACTGGCGCGCGAGTGGAAGCAGCAGCAGGAGCGAAAACGGAAGCGGCGGCGGGAGCAGCGGATTCGCCGCCCTTTGCTGCTCCTGTTGTCGCGGCGGCTTTATTGGCAGTGGTGTCAGCGGAGATGATGCCTGCGCCGGTGGCGGGATTTTTAGCCGGGGCGTCTTTGATCTGGCTCGCGTTTTTATCTTCCTTCGCGCGCGCGTCGCCCTCACCGAGCGATTCTTCGGTTGGGCCGATGCGTGTGTTGAAAGTCTGCGCGTGCGCCTCCATTAACGCCGCGCTCAAAGACAAACCGGCGAACAACAGGCCAAGTAATCTCTTCATTAAGTGCTCCAAGCCCGACCTTCGAGGCCGCGCCGGGTTGAGTTGTGGTTATTGCAAGACTGGTTTTTCTGAACTGCCGTGACGGGTGCGAGGGTTCGCTGGTGTCGCGGGTCTGTGTGGCGGATCGGCGAGGGGCATTGACCCGCTACAACGATACTACACTTCTCTTTTCGGGGCTGGCAAGAATTCCGGCAGGAAAAGTTCCGGCCATCTTTCACCGAGACGGATTCGCACCACCTCCTCCGCCGCGTCAGCCGTGTCACTGTCGAGGCATTCGCGCGCGATCTCGCGCACCTCCGCCGCGCTCACTTTCGCGAGCGCCTGCCGCACGCGCGGGATCGAAGAGGCCGTCATGCTCAGGTCGCGCGCTCCCAGCCCGACGAGGATTGCGGCGTAGGCCGGGGTGGCCGCCATCTCGCCGCACACAATCGCCGGGATCGCCGCCGCTTCGGCCGCCATGAGCGCCCGGCGGATGCTGTGCAGCACCGCCGGATGCAGCGTGCGGAACCACTCGGCCACGCCGTCGTTGCCCCGATCCACGGCCAGCAGATACTGCACCAAGTCGTTGGTCCCCAAGCTGAAGAAATCGACTTCGCGCGCCAGATGTTCGGCCATCAGAACGGCGGACGGGACTTCAATCATCGCGCCGATCTTGACCGCGCCACATGCTAGCCCTTCGTCCTCCAGTCGCGCCCGCTCCTCGTCGATGATCCGCCGCGCGCGGCGAACTTCCGCCACGTCCGAGATCATCGGGAGCACGATGTCGAGATGACCGTCGGCCGCCGCGCGCAACACCGCCCGCGCTTGCGACCGCAGTACGTCTGGACGCCGCAGGCAGAAACGGATCGCCCGCAGTCCGAGCGCCGGGTTACGTTCCAGATCATTTTCGCCCGCGCCGATTTTTTCGCCGCCGAGATCGAAGAGGCGAATCTTCGCGCCGTCCACGCCGGCCAACCCGGCCACTTCGAGATAGGCCGCGCGCTGCTCCTCCTCGGTCGGCATCACGCCGCGCTGTGTGAGCAGAAACTCGGAGCGGTACAGGCCAATGCCCCGCGCGCCGTAACCACGCACGTCCGGAAACTCCGCCGGCAACTCGACGTTGGCGCGCAACACGATCTCGATCCCATCAGTGGTATGAAGCGGCGCGGGCTGAATGTCCGTCGCGCCGTGTCTGGTGCGTCGCCCGCTTTTCATGGCCGTCGCGTGGAAACGCTCGATAGTCCGCGCGGACGGATGCAAAACTATTTCGCCGCTAACGGCATCGACCGCGATCTCGTCGCCGGTGCGAGCGTGGCGAAATAGGTCGCGCGCGCCGACGACGGCCGGGATGCCGACTCCGCGCGCGATAATCGCGGTGTGCGAAGTCCAACCGCCCGCGTCCGAGGCGATGGCGCGGACGTGTTCAAAGTCCAGTTCGGCCGCCGCCGACGGCAACAGTTCCTCGGCCACGATCACCGCGTCGCGCATCACCAGCCGCGTGTACGGCTCGCCGCTGAGGGCAAACAGCAGGCGGCGCGTTACATCTTCAATGTCCGAACTGCGCTCGCGCAGATAGTCGTCCTTAATTTCGGCATAGACGGCGAGCAACCGATCCGCGACGACTTTGACAGCCCACTCGGCGTTTGCGCGCTCGCGACGGATGAGAGTTTCCACGTCTTCAAGCAGTTTGCTGTCTTCGAGCATCAGGATGTGTGCGTCGAAGATATAAGCGTGTTCCACGCCGAGAGCTTTTTCGGCGCGGCGCTTGAGGGCGCGCAATTGCCGGCGCGAGAGCCGCGCGGCGGCCCGGAAACGGCGTACTTCGCGCGTGATCTGGCCTTCGTCATCGAGCGTGGCGCGGAAAACACTCGCAGGCAGCCCGCCGCTGTGGATGCGCAGCACTCGCCCGACCGCGATGCCCTCCGACACCGCGACGCCGCGCCAGCGCCTCTCGCTTCTCTCGTTGTTTGCTTTCTTGTTCACTCTTGATCTTCACCGAAGCCGTGCTCGAACAGTTCACAGACGGCCGTCAAGGCCTCCGTCTCGTCCGCCCCGGCGACGGTCAGACGTAGCGCCGTTCCGCGCGCCGCCGCCAACAGCAGCACACTCAGAATCGACTTCGCGTCCGCCGCCGCGTTCCCGTCAATGCGTTCAAGTCTGATGCCGCTGGTGAACCCGCTCGCGACGCGCACCAAGCGCGCCGCCGCGCGGGCGTGCAGACCGAGACGATTTGTCACCACCACTCGCCGTTCCAACATTCAACTCTTTTTTGGCGCGGCCAACAGATCGCCCGCAAGGTAGATGGCCTCTCGCCCCTGATCGCGGACGCGTTCGGCCACCGCTCCGAGCGAATCGTCGTCCGATTGGCTCGCCAGCCGGATCAGCATCGGCAGGTTCACGCCCGTCACCACTTCGACTTCGCCCTCGGCGAGAAACATCGACGCGATATTCGTCGGCGTCCCGCCGAACATGTCCGTCAGCAGCAGCACGCCACGCCCCTGCGAGACGCTGGTAATGGCCCGCTCGATCTCGTCGCGCGCGGCGTCCACATCATCGTGCCAGCCGATGGAAATGGCCGCGACGTGTGCGATTGGTCCCACGATCATTTCCGCCGCCGCCAACAACTCGTTTGCCAGTTGCCCGTGAGTCACGATCACGCCCGCCACCACGCGCTGCTGTACCTCAATTTTTCCGCCGCTCTGATTCATGACTCGACTCCGCTACCTCGGCCCGCGTTAATTTTTATCCCGCCTGTATTCCGCGTCGCTAAACGAACCTAAAATCGAGCCGGCGACAGTTGCCCTCCGCCGCGACGCTTTTTCGATGATCTTCAACTCGCTCTGATCGAGCCAGACGCCCCCGCAACTCTCACACTTGTCGATCAGCACGAGATCATAGATCACCAGCTTTCTCATCTCGCGCCCATCGAGAGGGCAGCAACGCGGACGTTCGCCCGCCGGCCGTAGCTGGGCCGAGCAGTCATGGCAGACGGCCAAACCTTCTTCTTCATCGACAGTCAAAGCCTCCGGCTCAAAAAGCAGTTCGCATCTTAAGCAATTCATCTGGTTTGCCATATCTGTCACCATTATTCGATTCAACTCTGCCCACGCGCCTTGCCACTTGGTGTGTGCGGTGGTGGTGGCGGCGGGCGACGTAGCCCCGACGGTTGCCGCTTGGTCTTCCGCACGTCGCGATGCACCGCTGTCGCGTCGAAGCCACGGCGGCGCAAACTCTTGGCAAGCGAATTGGCGACCATCACCGAACGGTGACGTCCGCCCGTGCAGCCAATGCCAACCGTCAGATACGACTTGCCCTCGCGCCGGTAGAGCGGCAGCAGGTAGTCCAACAAGTCGCCGAAACGGCGCAATGTTTCGATGGTCTCGGCCTGCGCTTTCAGATACTGCACTACCCGGCGGTCGTGGCCGGAAAGGTGGCGCAGTTCGGGGTCGAAGTACGGATTCGGCAAGTGGCGCACGTCGAATAGCAGATCGATGTCGCGGGGGCCACCGTACTTGTGGCCGAAGCTCAGAACCTGCACGCGCATCGGCGTGCCTTGTAAGTCGGGGCTGAAGCGTTCGAGCAAGTAGCGCCGGAGCGTGTGGACGGTGTGCTCGGACGTGTCAATGATCAGATCGGCCAACGCGCGGACGTGGGCCATCGCGTCGCGCTCAATGCGAATCGAATCGGGCAAGCCATCGCCAGTGTCGGCCGGGTGCGGGCGGCGTGTTTCGCTGAAGCGCCGTTGCAACGCCGCGTCTGAGGCCTCGAAGAAAAGCACGAAGACGTTCAGGCTGCTCTCCGCCCGCAACCTTCTTAACTGTCTCTCGAACTCGTTCAGGAAATTGCCTTCGCGAATACTGATAACGAGAGCAGCGCGCCGGATGCGCGGCTGATCGGAGGAGTCGCCATCGTCCTGCTGGATCAAGCGCACGAAAGTTGGCAGCAGCGTCAGCGGAAGGTTATCGACGCAAAAGTATTTCAAATCCTCGAAGGCATCAGTCGCGGAGGACATGCCTGAGCCACTAAGGCCGGTGATGATCACGATGTCAGGCGTCCCAGAAGGAGGCGCGTCCGCATTAGTTTCTCGTCGGCTCGTGGTCATCAAAAGCCCTCTGCGGTTACGCCATTTCGTCCGGCGGCGGATCAATCGTGCTACCCGCGCCACCGGCCCGAAGCAGTTCGGCGTCGTGGCGGGCGGCAAACTGGCGCGCCGCGTTGTGACCGCGCACGCGCAGCAGATGAACGCGCAAAGCCGTCTCGATGAGGGTCGAAAGGTTGCGCCCCGGACTCACCGGGAGCAGGACGTGGGGCACGCGAACGCCGAGAATCTCAATCGTGCGCTCGTCGATGCCGAGCCGCTCAACCTCTCTAGCGTTGTGCCAGCGTTCCAGACGGATCGAAAGTCCGATGGGTTGCGGGTCGCTCGTCGCCGCCACGCCCAGCAACTCGCGAACATTAATAATTCCGAGGCCGCGTATTTCCATCAACTCACGCAGCATTTCCGGCCCGCTCCCCAGCAGTTCTTCCGGCCCGGTGCGGCGCACCTCAACCACGTCGTCCGCGATCAGCCGGTGGCCGCGCATAATGAGGTCGAGCGCGCATTCAGACTTCCCGATCCCTGACTCGCCTTCAATCAGCACGCCCAAACCATAAGCCGCGAGCAGCACGCCGTGCCGCGTCGTGCGCGGGGCGAGCACGCCTTGCAGAAATTCCGTGACGCCGACGATGGCCTGCGAGCTAACGAGCGTCGTCTGCAAGAGAGGCAGTTCCGCCGCTTCCGCCGCTTCCACAAACTCGACGGGCGGCTGTTGCTCCTTCGTCACTAGCACGCAACTAATCCGGTCTAATTCGAGATTCTGAATCGCCTCGCGGCGACGTTCAGGCGTCAGTTGGCCGAGAAACCGGATTTCACTCTGGCCGACAATTTGCACGCGTCCCGCATGGATATAATTGGGAAAACCGGCGAGCGCAAGACTGAGCTTTTGAATGCGCGCGGAGGTGAGCCTTCGCTTCGCCATTCCGCGCGCGCCCGCCAGCACGCGCAAGCCGAGCCGAGCCGAAGCCTGCTCGAAGAACTCGCTTATGCTGATCGTCGGAGTCTCTTTCTCGCCGTCACTCATCGGGCCTCGATTAATGCCGTTCCACCCAACGGCAAAATGAGCAGGCGCGGCGAGTGCGTGTCACCCGCCGCGCCGAAGTTGCCTCGCCATCCTTGAGCTTATGGTTTGGCGGGCGTGGCCGAGGGCTGCGGCGGTCGCGGTTGCTGCTGAGGCGGCGGTTGTCCGCCGGACGGGCGCGTCACGAGGTCAAGCTCGATGTCAATCATGTTGCCGAGGAAGTCGGGGTTGTCGCCGCGCGCGTAAGTGATGCCATAGTCGCGGCGGTCGAGGGTCAGGCGTGCAGTCACGCCCATCGTCGTGCTGCCGTTGGTCGGGTTCTTCTTCAAGCCGCTCACGGTGAAGGGCAACTCGATCTCTTTCGACACGCCGTGCATGGTGAACGTGCCGTGCGCGATTAATTGATTACCCTTCTTCTCCACGCGCTTGCTTTCAAAAACGATTTCAGGAAATTTTTCCACGTCGAAGAAGTCGGCGTTACGCAAATGCACGTCGCGCCGCTCAATGCCGGTGTCCACACTCGTGGCCTTGATGCGCGCGACGACTGACGATTTACTGACGTCCGCGTCGTCATAACTGATCTGGACGGTAAAGTCCGAGAACTTGCCGCTCACCTTCGAGAGGCCGCCGAGAATGGGCACCGCGAAGCCGACGTTGGAATGGGCCGAGTCAATCTCAAATTTCATCTCGGCGGCCCGCGCCAAACGAAGTGGCGCGACCACTAAGAGCGCGATGGCGAGTGAGAGCAGCGCGAGCGAAAGTTTCTTATTCATAGATGAGCTATCCTCCTGAAAATGTGGCGGGCGAGAATCGCTTTCGCCCGCCGCGTGATAATTGAGCTATGGCTCGATCAGTCCGTAGTTGCCGTCCTTGCGCTTGTAAATCACTCCCAGACGGTTGGTGTCGGCATCGCGAAAGACAAGAAACTGATTGGTGTCTCCGGCGAGACTAAGCGCCGCTTCTTCCGGCGTCATCGGCTTCACGGTGTAGCGGCGAGCGTTGATAATTCGCACCGGCAGACGGGCGGGCGCGACCTGCCCATCGGCGTCGGCCGCCGTCGCTACCGCCGCCACCGACTGCGCGTTGTGTTTGCGCTCAATGATTTTCTTTTTGAGCTTTAACGCTTGCTTTTCGATCTTGGCGATGGCGCGCGTCAGCGCCTGATACATGTCGGCGTTGGTATCGGTGGCCGTCAGCGTGTGCTCGCGCCAGTGGAGCAGGATTTCGCCGATGTGGCGATTTTTCTGCACGTCAATGATGATATGCGCCCGCGCGGTCGAGTCGTTAAAAATGTGATCGAGTTTACTGAAATGATCCTCGACATGGCGACGGATGGTCGGCGTCATTTCAACGTGACGACCCGTGTACTCAAATATCATTGCGACCGGTTCCTCCCTGATAGAAAGGATGAGGGCGGAGGGATGAGGGATGCAACAAGACACAAAGCAAATTTGTTCTTATTCATCCCTCATCCCTCCGCCCTCATCCCTCAATTAAACAACTGCCTTGCGCTCGCGCGATCCCGGAATCTGCATTTGGTCCCGGTACTTCGCTACCGTGCGGCGCGACAACTTGATGCCGTCTTTGCTGAGAATCTTGACCACCTGATCGTCGGTAATCGGGTTGTGCGAGTCTTCTTCTTCGATCAGCTTTTTGATTTGCAACTTAATAATGCGCGTCGAGACTTCCTCGCCGTCCTCATTCGTCATCCCTTCGGTGAAGAAGCGCCGCAGTTCGATGACGCCTTGCGGCGTGTGCGCGTACTTGCGATTGACAACGCGCGAGATAGTCGAGAGGTGCATCCCCGTGTCTTCGGCCACGTCCTTGAGCATCATCGGCTTGATGAATTGCACGCCGTGATTCAGAAATTCGCGCTGACGGAGCACAATGCATTCGACGACGCGATAAATCGTCTGCCGGCGGTGCTCGATGTTACGGAGCAGATCGACGGCCGAGCGCATTTTGTCCTTGATGAAGTCGCGTGTTTCTTTCGAAGTGTCCGGCTTGCCGAGCATGTGCTGGTAACTGTGGCTGATCCGCAGACGCGGGCTGCCGTCGTCGGCGAAGTAAATCACGTAATCGTCATCGATCTTTTCGATGAAGACTTCGGGGACGACGGGGATGGCGTCATCGGCGGCGAAGTGGCGGCCGGGGTGCGGGTTGAGCGTGCGAATGTAGTCGAGTTCGGCGATCAATCCTTCGACGCTGACGCCTACCTGCTTGGAGAGAACGGGCAGCTTATGCTGCTGCAACTCGGATAAGGCGTGATCGCGGATCAATTGCGCGGCCAAACGTTCGCCCTCGCCACGCACTTCCAACTGAACCAACAGACAGTCGCGCACGTCGCGCGCGCCACAGCCGACCGGATCGAGTTGCATGACGTGGCGACGCGCCTCTTCGACCAACTCTTCCGGCCAGTCGCCGAGCGCCGCGATCTCTTCGTTCGTCGCGCTCAGACGCCCGTCTTGATCGAGATTGCCGACGACGGCCTCGGCCACTGGCAGCAACGGCGCCGGAATGTGGCTCATGTTAAGTTGCCACAGCAAGTGCTCGGACAGAGATTCAGGACGCGTCAGGAACTGCTCGAAGGTGGGGCCGTCTTCCTTATACTCGAATTCCTGCGTCTTGTAGCCGGGATCGAGATACTCCTGAAACTCGCGGCCGAAGTCGATCTCCTCGAACGGATCGCGGTCGCGCTCCGCTATCGCTCCTTCGTCATCGCGGTCGCGCTCCGCCGTCGCTCCTTCGTCATCGCCGCTGCCGCCAGGGCCGTCCTCAAAATTGGTCGGCAGTTCGGATGCCGGCTGATCGCCGTTTAAGGCGGCGATTTCCGTCGCGCTCAAGTCGCCGGCGCCATTCGCTCCCGGTAGCGAGCCATCGAAATCGGAGGCCACGGTGTCAGGCGCGCCTTCGCTATCGGCCACGCCGGAGGAGGCCAGTTGATCGATGATCTCAGATTCGAGTTCCCGCTTCTCCTCCTGCTGCACTACTTCTTCCAGCACGGGATTTTCCAAGAGCTGTTCTTGGATCAAATCCGTTAACTCAATCGCATTCATTTGCAGCATCTCGATGCGCTGGCGCAGTTGGGGCGTCAGCACGAGGCGTTGCGAAAGATTGGTCGTCAACTTAACAGACATGCGTTTGCTTAAATGCCTATGGGGGAAAACTCTTGAGTGTGTTGTTGCTTGAATCGCCTGTTTGGGGCGACGAGGAGATTATAACTGATCCGCTGCTTTCATGCAGCGACTTACATGCGGAATTTTTCGCCGAGATAGAGGCGTCGCACTTCCGGGTCTTCGGTCAGGTCGAGCGGCGGGCCGGAGCGGAAGATCAAACCGTCGGCCATGATGTAGGCGCGGTCGGTGACGCCGAGAGTTTCGCGCACATTATGATCCGTGATGAGGATGCCGATGCCGCGCGCGCGCAAGTACAGGATCATTTTCTGAATCTCGTCCACCGCTTTAGGATCGATGCCGGCGAACGGCTCGTCGAGCAGGATGAACTGCGGTTCGGTGGCGAGCGCGCGGGCGATCTCGGTGCGGCGCCGCTCGCCGCCTGAAAGCGAATCGCCGCGCGTGTTCCTGACGTGCGCGACGCCGAACTCTTGCAATAGCTCTTCGAGCCGTTGGAGGCGCACGCGCCGCCGCAGTCCCATCGTCTCCAAGATGGCGAGGATGTTTTGGGCGACCGTCATCTTGCGAAACACCGAAGGCTCTTGCGGCAGATAACCGACGCCGAGCCGAGCGCGCAAATACATCGGCAGCTTCGTGATGTCACGTGCGGCCAAACGCACGCGCCCGCCGTCAGGACGCTCAAGGCCGATGATCATGTAAAAAGTCGTCGTCTTGCCCGCACCGTTCGCGCCAAGCAAGCCCACCACTTCGCCCGGCTCGACATGCAGACTGACCCCTCTCACCACTTGCCGCTTGCCGTAAAACTTCACGAGATCGGTCCCGGCCAACGCCGCCGCGGACGGGACCGCAGCGGCCGGCGACAACCGTGAAGCGGCTTGCTGCTCGTTGATTAGCTCAATCAAAGTTTAACCTACAGATGTTTACGGCCGTGTTCGTCTCAAGCGTAAAGAGAGTTACGTCATGCCTTAACTCTCACTCACTAATTCAGGGACATGCTTGGTTTCATAATCTTCCACGAGGACACCCAGCACCTCCATCAATGAGGCCAATGGGTGGTCTTCATCCTCACCGACCTCATCGATCAGTTGATCCAGCAACGTGACGATGCGCCGGTATTCCTCTTCTGAGTGTGGCACAAACACATTCCCCGCCAGAGATGACCAAGCATCCGCAGTTACAGTTATATCAAGAACCTCCATCACTCACTCCTTCCATTTTCCCTTGTCATAATCTTTGTGCGTTAACACCGCCCGGATATAAATTTTGCCTCGATTATAATGGATCGCAGCAATGAGTCTCACCTTGTTCCCGCCGATATTAAAGACAGTCAGTTTTCCAACGCGGTCGGCGGCCGGGAAAATCGCCTGGAGGTCCGCGAGCGAGCTAAACGTATTGCCCTTCATCAAACTATACCATTGCGCGAGAGCCGCCTTAGTTTCAGGATGGCTTTCGGCAAATTCGTTCAGACGCTTACGAGTAATGATGTGCATCCGTGAGGCAAGAGTTATGGCGTGGCGAATTCATGCTCAAGGCGGGAGGGCGACCTCTTCACCCGATTGCTCCCGAGGCTCAACTATACATCTCGTCAAGAAGTGCAAATCCTAAACGCCGATATTTTTATGGCTTCTTAACTCTATGCACCGAACGCACGCGTCCGGTTGATTGCGGGCCGCCGGGGCTGTCGGCGACGACGCGCTGCTCGCGCAGATACATGGTCAGGCGGCGGCCTTCGGTGGCTCCCTGCTCTACGTCTTCGACGCGCGCCGGCGTGCCGGTCAGCATCACTGTCTCGTCGGCGGTGGTGTATTGCGCCCATTCGCCGGTGCCGCGGCGGCCGGGTTGTGTCAACACCACGTTGCGTTGCGCGACGGTGCGCTCCACCTCGTTCTGCTCTTTCAGCAAATGCACGTCCGCGACTTCGCCGGTCAGGCGTTCGGTGCCCTGCTTGATGTCCACGTCGCCCTCGTAGTGCAGCAGGCGGTCGGTGTTCGAGTAGAACATGCGGCGCGAAGTGGCGAAGACGGGAACCACTGTGCGAGCGCCGGACGCGTCTTTGCGCCGCGCATGGTAGAGCGCGCTCTGCACATCACCCTCGCCTTCGAGGCGTTGCGTCTCGCGCCGCATGGTAAGTTTGTCGGCGCGCACGAAGTTGTCGTCCTGCCACGTGCGCGCGTCGCCGGTGTAGATGCCGACGCCGGTTTCGTGCTGAAATTCGGCTTGCTGCGCGACGACGAAGACCGGGCTTTTAACTTTGGCGAACGGCGTCGCGCCGCCGGTTTGCTTCTGACTGTAATAAGTCGTTGTCACGCGGCCACGGGCGCGCGAGATTTTCCGGCGCGTGTCGGAATCGATCTCGGCGGCCTTGATGCGGGCGCGTGCGTCCCAGACGACCGGCTCGCCACCGCGCAGACGCACCGTCTCGTCAACTGTCGTGTACGAGATAGCGGCGGATTGGCCGTTGCGGTCGGCCTCGTTAAACTGGGCGTCGCCTTCGGCGTCCAGACGTTCAACATCCTGCGTGGCGCGGGCGAAGGCCGCGGTTATTTTCTGCGCGGTGAGCGTGCGCGAATTGCGCCCGGCATTCTCCTGCATGGGCGTCATGACAGCCTTTGCACCGCCAATCGCGACAAAGGTGCGGGCGAGGTTGCCGGCCTCATAGAAGTCGCAATCGAAGCGCGGCGCGTTAAGCGTCCGGCGATCATTTTGCGGTGAAGGTTGCACCGGTTCGACGATCAATTCCGCGTTACCGACCGCTTCGGCGCGTTCGAGATCGCGTCCGCCGGCGCGCCAGTGAAGATTAACGTCGTCGGCGGTCAGGCGCTTATTGGCCGCCTGAGGATCAGTCGCCTTCGAGCGCGGCGCGGCCAGCGTGATGACCGCGCGTTGGCCCGCGTGCATCTGTCGCAACAAACTCTGGTTGGCCTGCACGTCGAATAAAAGCTGCACGTTGCCCGGTGCGCTCAATTGCACTTCCGCGTCGGCGTCGAGCGTGCGAGCGTTGGCTTCGTGGCTCGCCTCGGCCTTCGTTAAGCGCTGTTCCTGATCGAAGAAGAAATCCATGTCGCGCGCGCGCACTTCCGCCGCGCGGCCTTCGCCCATCGTGCGGA
Source organism: Pyrinomonadaceae bacterium (assembly GCA_013813825.1). Classification (GTDB taxonomy): domain Bacteria; phylum Acidobacteriota; class Blastocatellia; order Pyrinomonadales; family Pyrinomonadaceae; genus JACCRA01. Next base: position 16,495 of record JACCRA010000735.1, read on the forward strand.
GGTAAGAGTTAGTGCGCGTCTCAAGGCGGTTCAATTTTTTCTGCTCATTGAGAAAGGCCGCCAGCGTCTCGCCGCTCATCACATCACGGTCCTGCTCGGCGGTAGCGCCGCCTGAGAAAACGAGTTGCCGCTTCTGCTGATCGAAGTCGCCGCGCGGCGCACGGATCAGCACCGGGCGGCCGCGTGAGCCGGCAGGCAGCGACGCGATCCCCGCCTCCTTCGCTTCCGGCGTGACGGTGATCTCGACGCCGCCGCGCAGTTCTAATTTCTTCTGCTTCGAGTTGACCAGCGCGGCGTCCGCGCGCCCCGCGACGTTCTCGCGCTCGAAGGTGAGCGGCGCGGTGGCTTCGGCGCGCTCATTCTTAACGTCGTAATTGAGCGCCTCGCTCCTGACTTTTAACCGGTCGCGCGTTTCAACCCGCACGTCGCCGGTGAAAGAAACCTGCTCGGTCTCGACAAAATAGACGGCCTTGCGCGCGTCGATCTTGTCAGGCGGTTCGTTGGCCCGCGTGAAGTGTTCGAGGTGGACGTTCTCTAATTCGTGATGCCCGTCGTCGAACTGCAAGTAGAGCGACGCGCGCAGCAACAACGTCAACCGGTCGCCTTCGGTCACGCGCCGTTCAAAGTTTTCCACCCGGCTGACAACCATCGTGGACAATTCAGTGGGGCCGGATTTCAGACGGAACGGCTGATAGTTGCGCGAGCGATAATATGAAATCCCGACGACGAGCAAGCCCGCCGCCAACAACAGCAACGCAAACACACGTGCCAACAGCGGCGCCCGCGCCCGCAACCCGATCCAACTAACCGACTTTCTGCGTCTAACTTCCTGCATC
>JACCRA010000245.1 GCA_013813825.1 Pyrinomonadaceae bacterium
ATTCGACCGAACTTCACGCTCAACTACGGCGTCCGCTACGACTACGAGCAAACCGATCAGCTTGAGCCGGTCGCCTTCAACGATCCGCTCTCTGGCATCAACCTGTCGGCCGAAGACATCCGCACGGCGCAGGACTTCCTCGGCGTGCAGCAGGGCTTCCCGCGCGATAAGAATAACTTCGCGCCGCGCGCCGGCTTCGCGTGGGATTTGAGGGGAGATGGTAAGACGGTCGTGCGCGGAGCTTTCGGCCTCTTCTACGATCACCCGCTGTTGGCCGTGGCCTTCAACTCCGACATCGCCGACGCCGCGCAGCAGCAACAGTTCGTCGCCATCCCCGGCAGCCCTTCGCCAATCGCGCTTTTGAACGCCACGCAAATTTTTCAAGGGACAGTCAGACTTTGTAATTTCGCGGGCGCGATTCCCGGCATGAACTGCACTCCCGGCGCCGCCTCTTCGGCGGAATACCAACTCGGCCGCCAGCGGTTCAACGATCAGACGTTCGCGGGCTTCGGCGCGATCCTGCCCTTCACGTTGCCCGTCTCGAAAGACTTTGAATACGCCTCCGCCAACCAAGCTAACTTCGCGGTCGAGCGACAACTGACGAACGACATGTCACTCTCGGCCAGCTATATCTTCGTCGGCGCACATCATCTGCCGCACCCGACCGATCTCAACCCGATTGACAACGGCTTAGTGCTCGCTAATTTCCGCCGCTTCGCGAATCGCGGTCCGGTGAGCACGACCGAATCGCTGCTCACCACTTCGGGCTTGTTCCCGACGACCGCGCCCGGCTCAACTTTCACCAACGCGCTCTCCGGCGAAACCTTTGCCGTGATCATCCCCGGCATGATCGTGCAGGGGCCACGCGGCCGGGTCATCTCGCCCGCCATCGCCAACTTCTTCCGCCCCAGCGCGCCAAACTATTTCCTCGCGCGAGCGGCGAGCGGCGGCTTAGTCTCGCCAGCCGTCTTGAACTCGCAACTCGCCGGCACGCTTCGCACGCCCGGCCCGATCTCGCCCTTCGGCTCGGTCAACGCGCAGGTCTCGGACGGCAACTCGAACTACAACGCGCTAAACGTCGAACTGCGCCGCCGTTTCGTCAACAACTTCCAGTTCCTCGCCAGCTACACTTGGTCTCATTCGATTGACGATTCGAGCGACTTGCAGACGCTGCTGCTGCCGCAGGACGTGCGGAACTTCCGCGCCGAGCGCGCCGACTCGCTCTTCGATCAGCGGCACCGCTTCGTCTTTAGCGGCCTCCTCGGCTCGCCCGCCGACTGGACGGGGTCCGACAGTGGCTTGCGTCGCTTCCTCTCAAACTTCACCGTCGCTCCGATCCTCGAACTATCTTCGGGTCGCCCGTTCAACATTATCACCAACTCTGATACGAACAACGATCAGTCCACGCAGACCGACCGCCCGAGCGTCGCCGCGGATGGCACGCTCGTTTTGCCGGGGTCGTTCCAGACCGGCAGTCTCGGCCGCAATCGCGGCATCACGGAGGGCTACGCCTCATTGGATTTGCGCCTCACGCGCACCATCCCGATGGGCGAGCGGCTCCGCCTCGAAGTGATCGCCGAGGGCTTCAATCTCTTCAACCGCTTTAACCAAGCCACCGCCTCGCCCTTCTTCGGCGCGGTCAACGCCACCAACCGCCGCGACGGCGCGGGCCGCTACTACAGCCGCGCCACCGCCGCCTTCGACCCGCGCCAGTTCCAGTTCGGCCTCCGCCTCAGCTTTTGAGAGGAACACAGGTGACATCAGGAAGCCCGAAACATGGATTATGTTTCGGGCTTCCTGATGTTCTTGCATAGAAATCAGCGGAAACACAGCCCTGTCCGAAGAGGGAATGAAATATAAGTAACGCCGATAGGGAGGTCATTCCCAACGCAACGTATGCGCTCCCCGTTCTGTAAACAAGAGACGCGCTTGGACCGCGCTAATCCTCATCGCACTCTTCATCAAAGTTTGGATACTGTGGCGGGGCCTGACCGCGCCTGTCAATCATCACCGGCTTTCTGATTTTCGGATTCATCGGCTCAAGCTCCTCCAGCCGCACCTCAAAAAGCCAGTTGTCTCCGAAATCGAAAAGATATTCCAACATTGAGCCGGGCCTAAGCGGCAGTTCTCCGACTTTGACTTCAGCCGTGGGTGGTGACTCCTCCATGTAAGGGTGTTTGACCTCTTCAAAGATATCGAAGCGGTTTCTGTACCTGAAGAGGTGTAGGTGATCGTTGTCAAAATCGAAGGCGTCCAGAATGGCTTCGCTCATCTCTTCCAGCGTCATCTCTCCGGGAATCGCAATCCGCCGCCATACTCTTCCTAGTGAGACCTTAAAGACGTGTAGGCCATCTCTCATCGTGGTTTCCGGCAGCGTCAGAGTTTCGCGCCATTCAGGGAAGAACGGCTGAAGTCTCGATTGAAATTCACGAGACATTGCTGTCTCATCACGTCTGTTTTCCCGCGGCCACCAGAGTTCTATTTCATCGCTCGAAATATCCGATAGCAAACTAAAGAGCGCGTCTCCGAAAGGCGTGCGGAAGATGCGACCGATGCTCCATGCTTTGCCTGTCTCCGGCTCTCCATTCTCTACAGAGATGAGTCCGAACAAGTCCAGCAGCGCGACGTTGTGCAGCCCCGGCTGAAAGGGAA
>JACCRA010000737.1 GCA_013813825.1 Pyrinomonadaceae bacterium
TACCCACACTGAGACGCGAGAGATTTTTGAAGAACAGGCCGTCGCGCGCCATCGCATAGGGCACACGCGCGCCCGTCAGGATCGAGGTGTGCAGCGTCCCGAACGACGAGGCCAACAGCGCCGCCGCGATCAAACTGACCACGAAAGGCCCGCCGAAGCGCAACGCCACCTCACGCGCGACGGAAGAGTTGGCGGAGACGCTGGCGACCTCCGTCGGCGTCAGGACGTAGAAGTAGGCGATGTTAATACACACATAGAGCAGGATGATGAAGATGGTCCCGCCGATCAGCGCGAGCGGAATGTTGCGTTGCGGATTCTTCACCTCGCCGGCAACGAGCGTCAGGTTGTTCCAGCCGTCATAGCCCCACAAAGCGCCGAGCATCGCCGCGCCGAAGCCCGCGACACCGAACCGCGCCGCCGCGCTCACGCCCTCGCACGCGCCGCCTTCGTTGACCAGTGCGAAATGTCCCCAGTCGCCGCTGGCGAGGGCGAAGGCGCCGAGTCCGACGCCCAACACAAGCGCGATCTTCACCGCCGTCAACGCCGTCGCCACCCACCCGCTGACGGCAACGGCCGCGCAGTTGATCACCGTTACCACGGCAATCGCAGCGAGCGCGACGAGTTGCAGCGTCGTCAGCGAAAACTCGTAGCCGGCGATGTTGGTTGTGAAGAGCGTCGATTTGATCGCGCCATTCGTCAGGTCATTCAGGAAGATCGCGAACGCCACCGCGACCGACGCCTGCGAGCCGGTCTTGGCGATGAAGATTTGCATCCATCCGTAGAGGAAGCCCCAACGCGCGCCGTAAGCCTCGCGCACGAAGACATATTCGCCGCCCGCGCGAGGCATCATCGCCGCCAACTCGGCATAGGTCAGCGCCCCGGCCAGCGACAGCACGCCCGCCGCGATCCACACCGCCACCACCATCCCCGGCGAGCCGACGTTGCACGTCATTACCCGCGCCTTCAAAAAGACGCCCGTGCCGACGACGTTACCGATCACGATGGAAGCGGCGGCGAGCAGCGTCAGACCGCGCACGAGGGTCAGGTGGGTATTCAATACTGGAGTCGGTGAGTTGTTCATGCAAAGTTTTTAAGTAGCACAGTGATGAAACAAAGTGATGTCAACTTTGAGATCAATTAGCGCCTGCCTTCGTAAGTTCATGCATTAAAATCTTACCAGACATCATTCATCAGTAAGTCTTCGTAAGTATCGCGCCGGCGAATCAGTTCGACTTGCCCGCCTTCGCCAGTCAACACGGCGGCGGGGAGTGGGCGGCCGTTGTAGGGGAACATTTGGGCGAGCGAGTAGGCCCCACTATTCAAGAGCGCCAAGACTTCGCCGGGGCGGGCGTCAATCGGGAGCAGGCGGTAGTCGGGCAGGCGGCCTTCACGTTCGATGTCGAAATACACGTCGCCGGAATCGCATAGGGGACCAGCGACTTTGTAGCCGACGGTGGCCGGGGCGGCGGCGCGCGAGGCGGAGATGAGATGGTAGTACCACTTGTAATTGTTCATTGAGAGCATCAGGTTATAGCCGGCGTCAGTCAGGAGCCACACGTCGCCGGTTTCGGGGCGGCGCTTGATGTTGCGGATGGTGGTGAGCACCAACCCGGCGTCGGAGATGACGCTGCGGCCGGGTTCCAGCAGGATGGTGACGCGGTCGAACAAGTGTTCGGCCTCGGCGTCGCGGGCTTGCTCGCGGGCGACGCGCAAGGCGGCAGTTAGCACGTCAACCGGTTCAAGGCTGGCGCCGAGCATCGCGCGCTCGTGTTCGGGCAGTTGGTCGGCTTGCGCGCGGTCGCGGAGGTAGTTGACCGGAATGCCGCCGCCGAGGTTGATGTGTTCGAGCGTGTGGCCGGTTTCGCGGTGGAGGCGGACGAGGTGCTCCCACATCGCCTTGAAGGCATCGGCAAACGGCTCGACATCCGGCGTCTGCGATCCGACGTGGATGTGAATGCCGGAGACGTGAAGCAACTCAGGATGCTCAAGCGCGCGGCGGAAAGCGCCGGCCACTTCCGAGGAAGTGATCCCGAACTTCGAGGTCAGTAAGGCGGTCTGCAATCCGAGGTGCGAGCGCGTGCCGATCTCAGGGACGAGTCGCAGCGTGACGTTCGCTCGCTTGTTCAACCTGCGCGCAGAGGCTTCGACCAGATCGATCTCATAAATCGAATCGACGTTGATCGAGTAGATGCCGGCGCTCACGGCTTCATCGATCTCGGCGTCGGTCTTGCTAGTCCCGTTGAAGATGATCTGGGCTGGGCGGAAGCCCGCGCGCAGGGCTTTGAACAGTTCGCCGCCGCTGTTTACTTCGATGTCAATGCCGGCGTCGCGCACGGTTCTGAGCACGGCCATGTTCGAGTTAGCCTTTGAGGCATAGCAAAATTTGATGGGGCGCTCCACGGCGGCGGCGGCTTGCTGCAAGCGCCGAATGTTCGAGCGGATGCGCGGCGCGGAGAAGACGAAGAGCGGCGTGCCGTACTCATCGGCGAGGCGGACGGCGTCGGCCCCGTCGATGTGGAGTCGCCCGTCGCGCGTTTCGAGGAATCCTTCAATCGCCCACGCCGGCTGGGAGGCGACAACTTGCGAAGACATGCTATAAAGCTCCTTGAGAGTTGATCCGTTGGCGAGTAAACGGAAGCGAAGATAGACTTTGGCCCGTGCAGCGTCAAGCGCGCGGGCGCGC
>JACCRA010000741.1 GCA_013813825.1 Pyrinomonadaceae bacterium
AACCGCGAACCGGACGCCCCCGGTCTGGCATTCTGGAAAGGAATGTTGGAAGGGCGATTAGCTGATTGCGGCACTGCAAACACGGCTGAAGCAAACACGTGTCGAGCGAGAGCGAAGGCATCAGTCAGTGAAGCCTTCTTCGTCTCGGTCGAGTTTCAACAGACAGGCTACTTAGTTTATCGACTATATAAGACTTCGTTCGATCCGGCTGCAAGACCTCGTGGCTTACCACGCTACGCCGAGTTCTTGAGGGACGCACAGGCGATTGGTAGTGGAGTAATCGTTAACGCCCCCGGATGGGAACAGAAGCTTGAGGCGAACACTGAAGCGTTTATCAAAGAGTTCGTGCAGCGAAGTGAGTTTACTGCACGCTACCCGGAGACTATGTCAGGTGAACAGTACGTCACGGCACTACTTGCCAATGCAGAATTGTCGCCATCAGGAACTGAGCGGCAACTGGCACTCGCGGCTTACGGCAGCGGCGGGGCGGATGGGCGAGCACGAGCCTTAAGGATCGTAGCAGAATCAGACTTACTGTTCCGCAAGGAGTTTAACCCTGCGTTTGTCCTCATGCAGTACTTCGGTTATTTGAGGCGCGGCCCCGACGAAGGGGAGGACGCGCCCGCCGACCGACAGTTCAAAGGCTATGACTTCTGGCTTCAGAAACTCAACAACGCGTCGGGCGACACGACGCGCTTTAACACCATCGAGGAACTGCTTGCCCCGACCAGAACCGCGCAGATGGTCGAAGCCTTTGTCGTCACGGGCGAATACAGACGCAGATTCGGGACTGACTAACCCGATGGCGAAGCTGCCAACGTCGTGGTTGTCGGGCGGCGAAAAGAAATGCTTCATCGTGCTGGAGGTTTGTGACTCATTTCCCGCATTTATAGATGAGCGGCAAAATGCCTGCCCTCAAAAGATGGAGGAGTCTATATGAAGAGGTTAGGAAATATCGCTCGACGACCATTCGGATTGACACTCATATTAGTTGGCTTGATGAGTTGGAACACTCTACCCGCCTCGGAATATCAACTGCGTTTCAGCAACATCGTGACGCGCAGCAACAGCGATTGTGCGTCGTAAGCCAGGCAGTGACCGGAGCGCAAGCGTCCTCGCTTGCCATGATTGGAGGAAAAACAATGCAGGTAGAGGTATTAGATTCAAGCTCTCATTTACTGCGGCAATCCGGCAAAACGATTGATGCTCCGCATGTGAGCCCAAACCTTTACAGCATTTTGCAGCAAGAGGTTGATCTTGGCGCTCAAGCCCTTAAACGTGAAAGCGCCGATATGGCGGTCACGCTGTTTCAAAGCGCGCTTCAGAAATTGACAATTGACCAGCCGTTTTACGACCATCTGGTTCACAACCTACTCCTAAGCTATAAGCTACTTATCGAACAACTACTGAAGAAGGGCGACACAGCCACGGCGTTGGATTTTCTGCGCGCGGCGCTGCGGCTGGAGATACGTGGCGACATGGCTGAGGATTCCACGTTCCTCCGTAAATTCGCCGGTGCCTTCGAGAGCCTCGGGATCGTTTTCTTCCAAAACAGCCTGAGTGAAGAAAGCCTCTTGTGCTACCGAAAAGCGATTTCGGTCTATCCCGTCCCCGGCTCTTACGTCAATCTGACAAATTCGCTGGCGGCCACAGGCCAGCGGGCCAAACTTTCGGATTTTACGACGGAGATAACGCCGGAGCAGCTTGGACGGCATCTTTTTATTGCCTGCGTGCCGAAGAGCGCCTCGACCTTTCTCAAGAATCTCCTCGTGAATTTGACGGGCTACCGCGATCTTTTCACGGTTTATGCAGCCGGGCAAAGTGAACACGAGGTCTACCTGCCAACGCTTCGAGAGTCGGCGCATCTTGATACCGTGACGCAGCAGCACTGCCGGGCCTCGGACGCGAATGTTCACCTGATGCAAGCCTTCGGCATCCGTCCGGTGGTGCTCGTTCGCAATATCTTCGATTCCGTGATGAGCCTGCTCGATTTCTATAACAAAGGCGCGTTTCAGAATTCGTATTTCCGTGCCGATTGGCCGGTGTTGGACGAAGAAACGAAGATAGATTTGCTCATAGAAAATGTAATTCCTTGGTATTTCCAGTTTGTCGCATCTTGGGACTTGGCTGAAAAGCAGAAGCGGCTCGAGGTCCATTGGCTCAGTTATGAAGACCTTATAGCTGACAAACCTGCGAGCGTTCTCAAGGTTCTTAAGTTTTACGGCCTCGGCGCAGCGCGGCAAGGCGTCGAGCAAAGAATCGGGAAAATCGAAGCGGAAGAACGAAAGATACGCTTCAATAAAGGAGTAACGGGACGCGGCAGAGCAGGTCTTAACAACCGGCAAAAGGAGCAGATACGCCGCTTGGCAAGATATTACCCGTCCACCGATTTGGGACGGATAGGGTTGTAATTCGAGGAGGAGGAAAAGAAAATGAAAGCTAAAAGAGCAAACTTGAAGCGACTGAATATCCTTGGGAATGGCGATTTGTCGTCAAAGCGGGAAAGCCCACCAGCGAGGCTAAAGCAGTGGCGGCAAAAACTGGGCTGTTATTCGATTTTTGCCGCGTTCCCCGCGATGGCGGTCTCGCACGTACAAGAAGCGCGGGCCAAAGACGCGAAAAAACCGGAACCGAGCGTCGCCGGACGGACTGCAAACTTTCTTGAGAGGCTGACTAAAACGTATAGCAACCCGGAATTGCTGAGACGGCAAAGCAAGTTTTGTCTGCCTCATCAGAAGGGCAGATTCAACATGCTGGCCCTGCTTGCCGGCAACGACGACTGCCCGGGCCGCGCCATTCCGGGGGGCAACTATACCGCCGCGGCTCCCTATACCGATTCCGGCGATACGACCGGCGCGAACGACACGGTTAACAGCCTACAAGGCTTTTACTACAACTACGACTCTGTCGGGCCTGATCATGTTTACTCGTTCACTCTTACCGGCCGTGGCCCGAATCCGCAGATACAGGTTTCAACGACGTCACCCGCATACAGGCCGCTGATTTATGTTCTGCCGGGTGGTGCCGCTGGAGCGTGCCCGGCCGGCACGGGGAATTACGTAGTCAACCGGGAGCTGGTGCTGGGTTACGACCTTAACAGCACGCAGATAAATTACCTTCCATTGAATGTTCCTCTTTACCTGTTCGTGGATTCGCATTCCCGCGCTCCGGTCAACTCAGGTCCTTATACGCTCCGAATACAGGACGTAACGATTGCCCCGGCGGCAGATGCCAATCCGATAGACACGGTTGATTATTTCGTTCGCCAGCAGTATCGAGACTTTCTTAATCGAGAGGCGGATGCATCGGGCTTACAGTTCTGGACGCAAACTCTGCAAGGCTACCTGAACGCTTGCGGAACAACGAA
>JACCRA010000753.1 GCA_013813825.1 Pyrinomonadaceae bacterium
AGGCGGAAGCCCGGCTCCAAGTCATTGTTGAAGCGGTTGAAGCCGTTGTAGTTCTGCGAGTCGTTGTAGCCGACGAAGAGGGCGGTGCCGGGATTCGGCGTCCAGCCCAACAGGTACTGGCCGCGCACGTTCGACGCCAGCGTGTCGTAATCCACACGCAGGCGCGCGAAAGTGAAGCGCGTAAATTGGTAGGTGCCGCGCAGACTGAAGATGTGATCGTCGAAAGCCGGCAACCCCGTGTCGCGGCGCGTCAGCTTCGCCCGCGTGTATTCGAGCGACAGATTAAGCGGGTTCGTGGGCTTGTAAGTGACCTCGAAGTTGAGGTCGAGGGCATTGGCGGAGCCGGGATCGAGCGGCGCATTCTCCCCCAGCGCGAGAGCCGCCGGACTGACGCGCGGGTAGCGCCGGCCGCCGCCGAAATCAAAATCAAACGCGCCGCGCCGGGTGCCGAGGAAGGCTTCGACCCCGACTTTTTTAGTAAGTGTTGATTCGAGCCAGTAGTAGAAAGTGTTGATGCGAGTCGAGCGTTCGTTGTCCGCGCCGAAGAACGCGCCCGCGCGATTCGCCGCTCTCTCTGGGCCGAACTCGCTCTCGAAAATGCGCTCGTAGTCGCGGCTGTAGCCGCCGCCCATCGCGGTCTGGTGCGCGAGTTGGAGATTGAACTGCGGCTCGTAGCCCCACTCGTGCTGCTGTCCCTGCCAGTTGAAGTGCGTGCGGACATTGGCTCCGACGAAATAACTGATTAGCTTCGCCTTCGGCCGCGGCTCGGACTGGTAGAAGCCGAAGATGCCGTGGCGGTTGGTGTTGGTCCGTTGCACGAAGCCGACATCGGTGCGGTAGTCGCGCGTGCGGCCGCGCCCGTCGTAGTTCCAGCCGTAGTGTCGCTTGTTCACCTGATAACGCAGCGAGTAGGCGAAGGCGTTGCCTGTGCGATAGCGATTCTGGTCAAGCGCCGGCTCGTAGAAGAAATTGCGCGAACTGGTCCCCACCACTTCAAAGCTCGCCACCGTTTGCGGGTCCAGTTTGAAGCGGCCATCGAAGCCGAGTACGTGGTTGTGCTTCTCGATGAAGTTGTAAGTGGTGGCGAACATGCCGACGCTCGACTCGCGGCCGACGTCGCGTTTGAGCCGGAGCACGCCGATGTAGGCGTTCTTGTCGAGCAAACGGATGTCGCCCTGCGGCTCGCCCGGCAGCCGGCGCGCTTCCTCTTGAAACGCCTCCGTGCGGGCGTCTTCGCCGAAGTTGCCCGGCGCGTTGTCCGAGGCGATGAGCAGGCCGAAGGTGTTGCGCCCACGCTTGCCGGTCAACTTCAAGGCCAAGTCCGGATCGACGATAGCGCGCGTGTGGACGACGTTGTTCTGCGTGCGAAAAATATCAATGCCTTCGAGAAAGAAGGGACGCTTCTCCTCGAAAAAAATCGGGAAGCGCTGGTTCGCTGTCACCACCGTCGCATCCGCCTCGACCTGCGCGAAGTCCGGGTTGTAGGCGAAGTCTAAAGTGATAGTCGGCGTGATGCCGTATTTGACCGTAACGCCGAGATCGGTCTTGATGGGTTCGTTGACGATGCGCCCCACGTCGAATTGCGGGACGGGCGGGAGCGAACTGACGCGCCGGCCCGTCTCGGAGATCGTGAAGCTCGGGATGACCTCAAGGTTGCGCTCAGTGGCGATTCCTTCTAGCCCCGTCAGATGACCGGCCTGATTGAATGTGCCGTTGATGTCGCGCGAGATCGGCATCCACGAACTGAGTTCGTTGTTGAGCCGCTTGATGCGCCGCAGGAAATGCACGCCCCAGAGCTTGCCCTTCCCCGCTTCGTAGCGCAGAGACTTGAACGGGATCGCGACTTCAACCACGAAGCCGTCCGCCGTCAACTGCCCTTTCGACTCCATCACGAGGTCAATCGAATAATCCTCACCCTGCCCGTCCGTCTTGATGCCGTCGGCCTGAATACCGAGCGGATTGAACCAGATCGCGTAACCCTTGCGCCGGTCGTTGTAGGTGTCGAGGAAAAACCCGACGTAGTCGTCCTCAAAAATCTGGTCGCGTTTGGCGACGCGGGCGCGCACGCCCTTCGGATCGTCGAAAGCGTGGACGGCGAAATAAAGAAATTTCGCGTCCATCGCCATATACATTTCGGTCGGCTGCGAGGGCTTGGTGTTGTCGCCCGGATCGACTTGATAGAAATCTTTGAAGACGGCCGCCTGCCGCCACATCTCGTCGTCAAGTTTGCCGTCGATCACCGGCGACTTTGCCACCACCGGCAAGCGGACGGGTTGTGCTTTTTCGGGCGGGATGGTGGAGCCAGATTTCGCGGCGGTCGGTGTGACGCCGGCCGCCGGGGCCGCTTCGGTCGCGACGGCGGCCGGAACGGAAGTCGCCTGCCTACCGCTTTCGTTCTCGGTCGAGGCCGCGCCCTCAGTCGTTGCCGTCGGACTCCCACCGCCATTGGTCCCATTGAGCGGCAATGGCGTGGGCGTCGCATCCCCCGCGGTCAGGACGACAACGGCGGCGGCCGGCTCTTGCTTCGGCGGTACGCTGCCAGCGGAGTTTTGAGCGCCAGCGTGTGACGTTGCGCCCACGATGAACAACGCCGACGCGACGAAGAGCATGAATAGGCGACTGAAGGCAAAAATGCATGACCGGGGAAAAAGGTGACTCATGCTCCCGACCTCGAAGTTAATCGCGCGCCGGCCGCCGACGGGTTGGAGATTGGACGCGGCGCGCGTTGTGGCGAGGCGGCACGAGAAGAGTTGACGAATAAATTGGTGGTCATAACTGAGTGCTAAAACGTGATGACTGAAGATGAATGGCGTTGGCCTTGTGCGTCGGGGGCAGGCCGTTGTCTCTAAGACGCCGGGAAGCGCGAAAATGTTTCGCCTTGACGCTGAGAAGCTGCTTGACGAGTAAGTCCGAAGCTCTGCGACGTCGTCCGTTCAATAGCCATGAGTACCGCCCACGGTCTGCGATCTCAAATCTGAGAAAGTCCCGCAGGCGGCTCAAGAGGCTCGTGCTTATCTTTCACGCGCGGCGCTTGGACGGCCATCGCCCTGACGCCGCAAAAAGATGTGGCCGTCGCCCGTTCGCAGCGTAAATAAGTTGCCACCGCGCCCGACGCGCCAGCGACGCACGCGCGGCGGTTCGGCGCTGC
>JACCRA010000251.1 GCA_013813825.1 Pyrinomonadaceae bacterium
TTGAAATTTAACTGCACCTAATTGTCCCTCATGATAACGAGAGCGCACGCCGTGAGAGTGTCCCGCTTGAGCCTCAACCGGCGGGCTTCTTCGGACGCGCCGCTGTTGTTGGCGGCTCGAACTGCTCCCGGTGTCGCCGTACGCGCTCGACGTACACGGGATCGGCTTTGACCGCGTCGAGCTTCGCTTTGAAAATTTTCGCTGACTCTAGCTTCTGCTCGTCACGCTCGAACGGCGCTACCTCGCGCCCCCATGCGCCACTCTGCCCCTTGCGTCCCTCCGGCACGGGGCCGACGTATTTTTGCCCGCTCCGGTGATTGGCGTAACGCATCGAGCGCGTCCAGCCCATCTGCAAAAATTTGCGCGCCATATCCATCCCGACGAAGTCGTCTTGCGTCTTGTAGTGTTCGTATAACTCGTAAATTTTATCAGCCGAGACCTGCGCCACTTCCGGCGTTTTGAAACGCCAGTGCGGCAGAATCTCGCTTTTATATGGCTCGACTAACAGCACGCCCTGCTCACCCTTGCCGACGCGATAGAGATCGGGACGGGCGCGAAAATCGATCTCCTTAAAATTAAGGCCGTAATCAAACGTCATTAGCGTTACCGAAATATTGCCGCACAAGTTGCGCTGCTTAAAGCGTAATTTAGATGCCTTGCCAGCGACGTTCTTTGCTCTTTGTTTGCTCTTTGGAAGCACAAGGATATCGAGTTAAGCGCCACCACTCAGTCTCGCTTACGAGCCGATCTTGATGTTCTTAATTCAATGTCATTGCCCTATGATCTGAAAAAAAATCCGGCGGACGGTTTAGCGAAGGGAAGGCTCGTTAAAAGGCAGATCGACCGTGAGCGGGTTGTGATCGGAGATGCCGTCTTCGATGCCGCGGTTGAGGTCGGAGAGGGTGCGGCCGAAGTGCGGGGCGAAGCGGTATGACTGCGCCCGGTCTCCGGGCTTGGTGAGCGACGCGGGCTTGACGAAAATCCAGTCGAGCTTGAGCTTCCCCATCGGGCCGAGGGTGCGGTCAACGGCGAAGGTGGTGGCGAAGCCCTTGCCGCCGCGCTGGTTCGAGTTGGCGAGCGTGCCTTCGAGGTTGTTCGAGGTGCGCGCGCGGTCGCCGCGAAAGTCAAACGCGCCGCCGTCCGCGAAGCGAAAGTCTTTGAGCGTCTCGAAAAATTTGGTTTCCGGGTTTTCGGCGACGAACTTGACGCTGCGGACGGTCGGATCGGCGTGCGTACGGACGAAGCCCAAGCCGCCCTGCGCCAAGTCGAGCAGCAGCCCGAAGCCGGTCGCGTACTTGATGCCCTGCGCGATCCAAAAATTATCATTGCCAAGTCGCTTCTTAATTTCGCGCGGCAAGGAGGTCGGCGTCGAATCGCTCGTCGAAGTGTTCATGTCGCCCGCGACAATCACCGGATGGGCGATTGACGAAACGTAGGCCAGCAATTCTTCCAACTGCCGGACGCGATTTTTCGGCGCGGTGCGCGCTTCGAGGTGGGTGGCGACGATGGTGGCCGCGCCGGTCGGAATGTTGGCATCCCTGATCTCGGCGACGAGCATCATGCGCCCGCCGCGCCTGACTTCGCGCATCACCTTTTCGAGAAACACCTTCGCGCCCAGCCCGCGCTTGCCGACTTCGAGCGGGCCGACGCCGCGCTTCTCGTCGGCGTACCAGTCGTGGCCTTGAAATTTGAACGGCACGAGGCGGACGTTTTCCAATCTATAACGGCTCAAGATTGCGGTGCCGTGCAAACCTCTGTAGCGCGACGGATCGACTTTGATATGGCTTGCCAACTCGGCTTGTTCTCGCTCGCCCGCGCCCGCGAACGCCTCGCTGCCGAGTTGGAGCGGATCGATCTCGACGAACTCGACGCCGTAGGCATAATTCATGTTGAGCGCCCGCGCCAGTTCGGCGGCGACGTGACGATAGCCGGAACGCTTGATGCCCCAATCAGCTTCGTTGAGGATGATGACATCGGCTTGTTTGAGCAACTCGACCTGCTCTAAAGCGAGCGCGTGCGCCGTCGTGCCGGGCGCGTATTTTTCGCGGTTCACGAACGACGAAAACTCCGCCGCGTCGGTGAACGCCGCACGGAGGGCGTCGAACTCCAGCCCGCGCTCGATGTTCCACTGCGCGACGCGCAGGCAGCGGCCGATGTGCGCCGACGGTGGTTGCAGCGGGCGGACGCCGCGCTCCGTCGCCTCATTGTTAATGAAAGGCGTCGTCAGCAGCGTTCTTAATTTGTCATCGAGCGGTGCGGCGAGCGGCTGCTGCTCGTAGAGTTGGATCAATTCGTCATGAGCAAAAAGATGCGGGTCAGCGGCGGGGCGCGCGATGGGAGCAGTCGGAAACGTGACGAGGAAAAAAACGACGGCGACGAGAGCCGCAGCTCGGCGGCGCGGCGACGGGACGGGCAAGGTAGGACGAGACACTCTCTTGTTCATGCGTCGGTCGGGCGGACGGCATTGCAGTTGAGTATGCGTTGTGCGCTTATTCATACCGTAAGGCCTCAATCGGATCAAGCCGCGCGGCCTTCCACGCCGGCCACAAACCGAAGATGATCCCGACGCTCGCCGAAATCCCGATCCCGACGCCGATGGCCCACAGCGGCACGAATGCCGGCAGCGGCGAATACCGGTTCATCAACAGGCTCGCGATCTCGCCGACGATCAAACCAATGATGCCGCCCAAGCCTGTGAGCACGACGGCCTCGATCAAGAACTGCGACATGATGTTGGCGCGCGTTGCGCCCACCGCTTTGCGGATGCCGATCTCTTTCGTTCGTTCAGTCACGGAGACGAGCATGATGTTCATCACGCCGATGCCGCCGATCATCAGCGCGACGAAAGAGATGGCCGTCAGCACCAGCGCCGTCGCGCCGGTCAGTTGGTTGTAAAAGTCGAGCAGCGAGTCCTGCGAGGAGATGCCGAAGTTGTTCGGCGCGGAGGGCGACACGCGGCGACGGCGGCGCAGAATGTCGGTCACT
The DNA here is from genome assembly GCA_013813825.1 of Pyrinomonadaceae bacterium. Classification (GTDB taxonomy): domain Bacteria; phylum Acidobacteriota; class Blastocatellia; order Pyrinomonadales; family Pyrinomonadaceae; genus JACCRA01. The sequence goes on from JACCRA010000251.1 coordinate 2,986, forward strand.
TCATCAACCGCCGCTTTCACATCGGCGCGCGTTCGCGGCCGGAGGATAATGAAGAAGAAGACTTCCGGGATCGGGATGTCGCGATAATACTGCGCGAAGGTGGTGAGCGGCACAAACACCGAGTTGTCGCGCGACTGGCCGAAGAAGTTGCCTAACGGCTCCATCACGCCGATGACGGTGTAGGGCGTGCCGCCGATCTTGATCTCCTTGTCGAGCGGCTCTTCGGCGGGAAACAGCGCGCGCGCCGTGTCGAGGCCGAGCACCGCGACTTTGGCGTGCGCCTGCAAATCCGCGTCGGTGATGAAGCGCCCGCGCCCGACGAATTGCGAATGCGTAAACTCGTAATAACGCGTGACGCCAAACAAGATCGGCGTGTCGCTTTGCTGTTCGCCGTGGCGCACCGTCTCGGCGATCTTGCGATAGACGGGCGAGACGCCGACGATTGAAGGAGCTTCGCGCCGCAGCGCGTCGGCGTCTTCGAGCGTGATGTCTTTGCGCTGCCGCTCCTCCGCCCCCGGCATCCGCCCGAAGCCCGGATCAAACTTCGACAAAAAGATCGTGTTCGAGCCCAAAGACTCGATCTGCTCCGCGAACGCCCGGTTCAGCCCCTGAATGATCGAGACCATGAACGTCAGCGTGATGACGCCAATCGCCACCCCGAGGATCGTCAGCCCCGAGCGCAGCTTATTCGCCCGCACGGTGTCGAGCGCCATCGCGGCCGATTCCCTGATGTCGTCGAAAGTCATAGAGACTTGTCCGTTGTCCGTTGCCCGTTCTCAACACGTTATTGCCTGAAGGTCAAGGCTCAAGCTCGAATATCACAGAACAACGGACAACGGACCACGGCAACGGACGTTTTCAGCTATTGAAAATCTGATTGACCGTGCAGGCGAAGCCGGGCAGGAGAGGCGTCGTGATTTCGTCTTTGCCTGCGAGCGTGGCGACGAGGGCGAGCGAGCGATGCTTGAGGCGGTAGATTTCCAGCGTGCGCGCTTCGGGATCGGCGACCCAGTATTCCTTGACGCCGTGTTTAGCGTACACCCGGCGCTTGACCAATCGATCCCGCTCGGCGTTCTCCTTGCCCGGCGAAACGATCTCGATCATTAACTCAGGCGCTTCGGTGATCTTTTCCCCCGTTCCGATCCGGTCCTTAAGTTCGTTGCTGATGAAAACGAGATCAGGGATGACGCCGTTAAACTGATCGAAGATGACGCCCGGCGTCGACAGCACTTCACCAATGGGGGTGGTCTCAAGGTAAAGCCTGAGCGTCAGGTAAATGTTACCGATAACGCGCTGATGTGTGAGGCCGGGAGCACGTGACACGTAAATTTCTCCTTCCAGCAGTTCGTAGCGATTGCCGTCGTCCGGCATCAGATCGAGATGGTCAACGGTCAGAACCGGCTCGTCGATGTTAGTTGCCATCAGAAACCTCCCGTTCGCCCCAGCATCCTTTCAACTGGCGACACTATAGCACTACTGTGACGCCCGTCGGAGAGTTAGCGTCTGGCCGCGAAGTCACTCCGCCCGCAGGGCTTCGATGGGGTCGAGGCTCGACGCCTTCCACGCCGGCCAGAGGCCGCTGACGATGCCGACCACAGTGGAAACCGTCACGCCGAGCACCGCTGAGAGGACACTGATTAACAGCGGAAAGCCCATCGCTTTCGAGAGCGCGAAAGCGAGGCCGTAGCCGATGATGACGCCGATGGCGCCGCCGATGGCTGTGAGCAACACGGCCTCGATCAAAAACTGCGTGAGCACGTCTCTGCGGTTCGCACCCACCGCCTTGCGAACGCCGATCTCTTTCGTTCGTTCAGTCACCGAGACAAGCATGATATTCATCACCACGATGCCGCCGACGACGAGCGAGATGGCGGCGACGCCGACGGTCACAATGTAGATGTTGGCGGTCGCTTTACCGTAGAGATCGAGAAAGACGGCCTGCGTCTCCACAGCGAAACCGTCGTCCTCGTCCGCGTAAGTTTTGCCCCGGCGATTTCGCATGATGGTGCGGACTTGATCCTGCGTGGCTTCGAGTTCTTCGGCGGTGGCGGCCTGCACGAAGACGATGATCGAATCGCGCGCGCCGTAAACTTTCCGGTAAGTGGGATGAGGAATCAAAACGTAGTTGTCGCGCGAGAAACCGAAGAGTTTGCCCAGTCGCTCGGCGACGCCGACGATCTCAAACGCCCGCCCGCCTACGCGCAACTCGCGCCCGATGGCCTGCTCCGGCGGCACGTTGACGAACAGATTGTCGAGCACGTCGGGGCCGACCACGCACACGTCGCGGGTGGCCCCCGCCTCACTCTCCGACCACGGGCGGCCGTACTCAACATTAATGTCTTCAATCGCGAAGAGCGAAAGCGAAACGCCGCGCACGCGCACGTTGTCCGAACGCTGGTCGCCGTGCTTCAGATTGCTGATGGTGTTGGCCGCCACGCCCGTCCGCCAACAGGCCGGACACAGCCGCATGATCGCCCCGGCGTCGTCGTCAGTGACATCTTTTCGCTTGTTGAAACTGATCATCTCCTCGCGCGACAGAATGACCTGCGGTCGCTTGGAGACGGAGAAGACCGTCGAGCCTTGCGAGGAAAAAGTCGCGGCCACGGTCTGGTCCAATCCCTTGATGATCGTCACGACCGCGATCACCGCCGCCACGCCGACGACGATGCCGACGAGCGTCAGCACCGTCCGCAGCTTATTCGCCCGCAAACTCGCGGCGGCAATGCGAAACGATTCCCAGAGTGACGATAAGCGCATACTCGAAAACGAAAGACGGAGGTTCAGCTGATGCGACGCCGCCGCCGACCGGCATCTCTCAGATACGGAAGAGGCGTCGAGATTGTTATACCAAAGGAAAGGCGCGGGGCGGGAGTTAAACAAGCATTAGGCTGAAGTCTCCGCACTTCAGGGCGGAGATGAAAGCCGTTTGCGTGGTTAATTACGCACGAAGTAACATGACAACCAATACGACAGGTTTTGTTCCAACAGCGACAACCATCCTTTGGCAGTCACCTGTGCGGCTCTTTTGTTACTTTAGCTAGGACGTTGGCGGAGGAAGCCTCTGACGTAAAAGTTAGAGCACCTAAGCAGCGAAACAACTAAGACGGAGCACGTCGGTGTGGGATTACACATCGTTAGTTGAAAACCCATGGACGCTCCTTCGTTTACGAAGGGGACTAATCACCTGCAAATTGTGAAAGAAGCGGAAACAAGAAAAGGCGGGCTCAGTCAGGCGGCGGCTGATCTGTTTCCCGGCTCCTTCGCGCTCGTCATGGCGACCGGCATCATCTCCATCGCCGCCTTGATGCTGGAGATGAGGTGGCTGGCGTGGGGGCTGCTCGTCGTTAATCTGATCGCTTACCCTGTGCTCTGGCTGCTGTTGCTCGTCCGCCTCGCGCGATTCTTCGGGCGCGTCAAGGCGGACATTACAGATCACGCACGGGGAGCGGGATTTTTCACCGTCGCCGCCGGGACGTGCGTCCTCGGCAGCCAGCTGATCATCGTCGCCGGACAGGACTCTGTCGCCGCCGTCTTGTGGTTCGTCGGTCTCGTCTTGTGGGCGATTGTGATGTACGTTTTTTTCGCGGCGGTG
>JACCRA010000018.1 GCA_013813825.1 Pyrinomonadaceae bacterium
AACACGCCCTGTGTGACGAATGTGTGGCAACCATTTTTTTCTGACAGGGCTGCTAAACACGCAGGAGCATGATATTGGATTTTTGCCGCAATGCCGGAAAAGAAAACGGGACGAGGTTGAATTCCCCGCCCCTCTCGCCGTTGTGATTGTTCCGCGCCACCCACGCGAAGATTTGTTACCGGATGTGTGATTTCGCCCTGCTACCTGTTGAGATATTCAGGCTAAAAGTGAATTCATCACGACGGACTCTTCTCCCCGTCAAGCTTGGCTCCGGGCGCACCCGATTCCGCTACCGCGTGTTCTATCTCCGCATTAACTTTGCCACCGACAAGCAGCGCTATCCCTGTCAGATAGAACCACAACATCAGGATGATCACCGCTCCGAGCGACCCGTATGACATACTGTATCTGTCGAAGTAGCGAAGATAAAAGCGAAAGCAAAAAGAGCCGAGCAGCCACAGGGCGACGCCTGTTACCGAGCCGGGCGTGATCCAGTACCACTTCTGGTGATAGAGGTCCGGCGCAAAGTAATAGATCAGGGCAAACGCGAACAGCACGAAGACGAGCACAATAGGCCACTGCAAAACATTCCACACCAGCATAAAGGCTTCACCAAAACCGAAGCGATTAGCCATCCCTTCCCCGATCTCACCGCCGTAAAACACGAGGACCAGCGCGGAGATGATCAGCACCATGAGGACGATGGTGAGACCGATAGCCAAGAGGCGCACTCTCCACCACGGGCGCGACTCCTTAACCCCGTACGCGGCATTCAAGGTCTCGCTAATAGCTCCTATGCCGTAAGAAGCAAACCACAGGGACGCCAACAACCCGAACGAAAGCTTGCCGCCGCCTGCGTCTTTGCTGATCTCGTTAATAGTCGTGTAAATAAGTTCCGAAGCCGAGCGTGGCATTACACGACCGAGGTAGCTGAGGAGATTGTTGCGCAGTTCGGCCCCGGTGTTCACGAAATAGCCGAGCATCGCCGTCAGGAACAAAAGCAGCGGGAAAATGCCAAGCAGGAAGTAGTAAGATAAGGCCGCCGCGCGGGTAAAGAGATCACTCTCATAAATCTCTAGCCAGACGCGCCTACCCATCTCTTGCCACGTCAACCCCCCTAGCTTCCATATGGAAGCTAGGGCCTTCTGGTCTTGCGTCTTCATAGAGCCTAAAAAATTACACCGGGAGGAATACCTTCACAAGCCGAATTCGAGATACCCGGCAGCAAGTAAGCGGTTGGTTGTATCAGACAGTAATTCCTCAAAGAATTGAACGAGTACTGTGCCCTCCGCTTTTGCGATATGGGCCGAAGGCTAAAACACGCTCACTGCCAAGGTGTGCGAGCGTGTCTGGCATCTGTCGGCTCGATAAGTACTTATCCGCTCCGCTAGCTGACGGCGATGCTCAAGTGAAGAGCCAATCGTTATCTCAATCTTCTTAATAGGTCGTGCGTACGGTATGACCTCTTAGAGCAGAAATCCGGCATCTCATGATTGTTGCGTCAATGTAATACCGTTTCAATAATAAGACAAGACTTTTTCCGACTTGGCATTTGATTCGCCCCCCCTCCCCCTAGAATTGGCTCTCCTTGATCACTCTTTTGCAGTTCAAGTATGGAAATAAGTCTTGATTCTTGCTGTTAAACATGCTACACGGTACCGCCATGTCTACTGTCGTAAAGACGAAGCCTAAGCAGCCGTTCTCCATCAGCCCCAACCCGTCCCTTCTCTACCTGACGCCGTCACTCAAAAGCACAATCCACAAGGTGCGGTACGTGATCGAGAACCGGCAGGGGCTGACCGCCATTTTGGGCGACATCGGTCTCGGTAAAAGTAGCTGTTTGCGGTACCTCCTCGGCCAGTACGTCGGGCGCGAGGACGTCGTGACGGCGCTCATCGCGTCGCCCAATTTCCCCAGCGATTTCGCGTTCCTGAAGTCATTGTGCGGCGACTTTGGGCTGCGGCCCCGCCGCTCAATGGTGGATCAAGAGCAGGAATTACGCGCCTTTTTGATTGAGTTGTACGCCCTAGACAAGACCGCTGTGCTGTTCATCGACGAGTCGCAGCGGCTGACGGGCAAGATGTTGGAGTTGGTGCGGGTGCTTTTGAACTTCGAGACCGAAGATACCAAGCTCATTCAGATCATCCTCGCCGGGCAGTTGGAACTTCGCACCAAACTAATGGACGAATCGAAGAAGGCCATCCGGTCGCGCATCTTCGCCCCGTCACTGCTCGCCCCCCTCTCGCTTGCCGAGACGCGTGAGATGATCGCTTTCCGCTGTGAGCAGGCGCAGGTCACGAACCCGTTTACGGACGCAGCGCTCGATGCCGTTTACGCGAGCACCGGCGGTGTTCCGCGCGAAGTTCTAAAGGTCTGTGCTGTCGCATGGGATATGGCGCAAATGGCCGACTTATCAAAGGTTCCGCCGGATTTGATCGAAGCGGCGGCGAGCGAGGCTGTGCTGCATGAGTGAGCCGAGGAAATGGGTTGGTTATGCTGATTTGCTGGAAGCTAAACGCAAGCGTGAGGAGCGCGAGGCGGGGCCGGCACCGGCAGACACGCAATCTGAGGCTGTCGTAGCCACTCAGACCCCAACCGACGAAGCAGAACAGTCATTAACTGCCAGCGGTAATTCCGAGGAACCGGCAGCCCAACTATATGACAGTCAAGCGAATGCGGTAATTACCCCGGTAATTACCCCGGTAGTTACCGGGGTAATTACCCCTGCAAATCCACCCTCACTGATTTCAATCAGTGATACTCCTGCCGCAAAATCGGTCAGTGCGCCCCACTCAACTCCTGTAGAATCTTCTGAGGAAAATACAAATCAGGCTCAATATCTCGACGCGACACACACTGGTTCCGAGCAGCGCATCTACTCGGTGATGTACCGGGAGACAGTCAGCAAGGGTGTCCGCGAACGTCACTTCGGACCCAGCGAACTAATCCGCAAAACCGGCATTCGGTCTGACCGCACCATCAGGACGGCCATTCGCGGACTCATTCAAAAACTCTCACTTGAAATCGTCTCTAACGTCACCGGCAGTCCATTAGGACCCAGATATAGGGTTTTTGACCCCAAAGAAATCATCAGACGCCGGCGCGTGGGGGGGATCAAGATCGATCAGCAATCCAAAAAGATTATCGAGGATGAGCCAGCTACCGGGGTAGCTACCGGGGTAGCTACCGGGGTAGCCACCGGGGTAGCTACCGGGGACAAAAACTACAGGGGTACTGGGGCAGAAATTACAGGGGTTACCCCGGTAGATTTTACAGGGGTATATAAATATATAAATAACTATTCACAGTCGGAGGGTGACACAGCGTCGTCTTCGTCGAAGTCCATCACCGAAAATCCGGACGACGATAACGCGCTTTTAGATTCGCTTCGCGACATCTACGAACGGGCGACGGGGAACTCGTGGACGACCGCCGACGCGATCACGGCACAACGCGGTCGAGACATCCTGCCTGATGTGTGGGGGATTGCAATCTGCTACTGCGTGGACCGCGCGCCGGGCCACAAGTTCGACCGGCTGGCATACGTGCTGGAAGAGGCGCTCCGGCATGACGAAGAGATGCGTCACTTCGCGAAAGAGGATCTGGGGCTCATTATGCGACACTCCTTACGCCAGATCGAGCGGGCTCGCCAGTCGGGCAAGTGGGAGCCGGCCGGCGTGGTCGAAGAGGGAAGCGTAGCTCAGGTCGAAGACAAGCACCGATAAATAAAGGGGAAGGCAAATCATGAGTGCAGTACACCGCCTGTCGACGACAGGCTCTACATGACGGTGAGACTTGAAGCGACCGGTCCCAAAGGCACGAGCGTCGGAACCGCCTTCTTTTTCCGCCACTACCAGATAAGTTTGCCCCACAGTTTTTTAACGAGGGCGGGCACGGGCCGGCGGTCGTCCGTGTTGTCGGGCGTTAAGCGCACGCCCAAGAGTTCGCCGCACTCATTGATCACGAGGTGGAGTTTGAAGCCGAAGAACCAACCCACTGAAGTTTTGCCGCGTGCGGCCAAGCCGCGAAAGACCCGCTGAGAGTGGATGCGCTGGTTATGGCAGACGCGCACAGCAGTCGCATCAACGAACGAGATGCCATGACACTGACACTCGCCCTGCCGCGTCTGGAGGTAGGCACAGAAGGGGACAAGCGCGCCGCGCTGCAACTCGACGCAGCGGTTATAGCTGACGAGGCGCGGAAACGCCGCGCCCAGATGCTGCTGCACATGTTGCGTGTAAAAAGTCTTGAAGTCACGGTAGCCTGATGAGTGAAACAACACCATGATCGTCATCACTTCTGACAGCGAAAGCGTCGTTGAGCGGCGGCGTTGTCGCTCGCCGACGGTAAGCAGTTGCTGATGCCAGCGCGGTTCGAACACTAAACAGAAATCGTCGATGTCACAAAACACGGGTAGAATGTTCATCGGGAGAACTCCTTCGCGGCGAAACGATGTGGTTTTGGTCAACCACATCTTACCGCTTAGGGTTCTCCTTTCCGTATCCTTATGTCGAACTCACGTTGATTAGCAAGTCTGCGACCGTGTCAAGAGCGTTGCCAGCGCGGTCACGCACTGCCCAACTGCGACAGTCTTGCGCGCTGTCCATAAGCGCGTAATCATCAGTTCGAGACAAGAATACAATAGCCATTCTTTCGGTAGTAGGTCAGTTTGAAAGGTAATGCATTAGGGTGTAGCTTCGCGCGCCTTCGAGTAGACGTTTGACGGTGGCGATGAATGCGGAAGACTCAGGTTTGATGAGGTAGGTGTTCGCGGCCGCGAGCTTCCGCGTGTCCCTTTGCTCGCATGTGCCAGAAAGGTGGTAATTCCTGTCTGAGCGGCCTTCCGGCTTCACCTCGCCTTTTGTGAAGCTACGGTTGAAACGGAAATCGCCTAGGGCGCTACATACAGAAATGCCTTGAGATGGCACAACCATATATTCACCAATGCCGTGCAAGTGATTGCACGGTAGTGGCAGAGCGTAGATGTATAGGAGGTGGGGTAAAACCCCGGAGATTGATAGCTGTTTACGGACGAAAGAGGTCTCCCGCAATGGTTGAATTGAGCACTTTCCCAAGTATCCAGCTACCCGCGAGTGAAAACCGCTATAGGCTCAACGGTGGAGCGCGGGAAGAGCGGCGACACTATTCCGGCGCGTCGCGCTCGAAGACGTAGCGGGCGATCTCGATGCGGTTGCTCCAGCCTTTTTTGGAGAGGATGTGCGAGATGTGCATCTCAACGGTTCGACCGCTGATGCCAAGCTGATGCGCGATCTCTTTGTTGCTCAGCCCACGCGCGACGAGCGGCGCGATGCGCGCTTCGGCTTCGGTCAAGTCCGAGTCAGGCATCACCACGGAAGCATCGCCGCCGCCGCCGTCTCCGCCGGTTGAAGATGGGAGGTTCGAGCGTCTGGCGACACGGAGGTGAGTGCGTGCGACGCGGGCGAGGATGTTGTTAATAGCGGCGATGAGTTCTTCCGGCTCAAACGGCTTTGTCAGATAAGCATCAATCCCGGCGCGAGAGCCGGCGATGCGGTCTTTACGCGCGTCCTTTGCGGTGAGAAAGACGATGGGAATTAAGTCAGTGCGCGCATTTGAACGGATGTGTTCGGCGAGCGTATAGCCATCCATGCCGGGCATCATGATGTCGCTGACGATAAGGTCAGGGATCGTTCCCGCCAAAGATTCAAGGGCTTCTTCGCCGTCGCGCGCCGTGGCGACCTCAAAACCCGCGCGACGCAGACTCACGGCGATGGCGCGCAGCAAGTTCCGGTCATCTTCAACGACGAGCAAGCGTTTACTCACCCGGTCTCCTCCGCCCTCAATTTTTCGTACCTTTCATATTCGTCATCAATGCTGCTGCCGTGTTCAAACTGTTCAGCCTGCCTATCGGACATGACCGGCAGGTACACGGTGAAATGGCTGCCGCGCAATGGTTCGCTTTCGACTTCGATGCGCCCGCCATGTCCTTCAACGATGCGGAGCGCGAGGTAAAGCCCGAGTCCGACGCCGGGCGTCGCGGCGCGACCCTGTGCATCGTCGGGCGTGCCGTCCGTTGTTTTGTCGCGCGGGACAGTTGATTTGCCGCGATAGAACTTCTCAAAGACGTGGGGCAAATCTTCGGGGCCAATCCCGCGCCCCGTGTCCGTTACACTGATGGCGATGTGCCCGACAGCTTCGCCGCCAGCAGTGTCAACAATCGTCTCCGTCACCTGCTCGCTTGTTGAATAGACGGAGGACGCATCCCCGTTCTGCTCAGGTGGCGCGCCCTTCGTTACTTCGCGCGCGGAGAGCGTGATTGAACCGCCGTCGGTCGTGTACTTGATCGCGTTTTCAATGATGGTGCAGATAGCGCGGCGCAAAGCCTTCATGTCACCAAGCACGTAGGGCAAATCCGGCGGTATCTCCAGCTTGAAATCCTGCTTGCGCGCTTCTGCCGCCTGACTCTCGATCTTGCAGCAGGATCCCAGCACTTCACGCACGTCAACGCGCGCATACGCAAAGTCGAACGTGCCATCCTCGATGCGGGAGATGTCGAGCAGATTCAAGACCATGTCAATCTGCCGGTCACACTCGACGGAAATAGTGTCAAGATACTCTTGCCGCTCCGCTTTCATTTCGACACCTTCCTGCAAAACGCGCATTAGTATCTTGATCGTCGTTAGCGGCGTACGTAACTCGTGCGAGACGAGGGCGAGGAAATCATCTTTCGCCGCGTTCGCCTTTTCCGCATCCTGCCGCGCAGCTTGTTCGCGGGCGAGCAGTTCCGTGCGCTCCGCTTCCATCCCTCTCCGATGCGAGATGTCGCGCGAACAGGTTTGCAGTTGCACGACCGCGCCCCGCTCATCCGTGATCGTCTGCCACATCGCTTCAAGCCAGACGTACCCTCCGGACTTATGTCTCATGCGATACTCGCTCAAGAGGTGGTTTTCGCCTGTCAGCAATCGCGCGTGCGTCTGTGTGCGGATGCGCGTGGCATCTTCCGGGTGGCAGAGTTCGTAAAGACTGGTTCCGATTAACTCGCCGGGGCTGAAGCCGAGAATCGCTTCGCTCGACGACGAGAGATAGATAAAGCGCCCGTCAATCTGATGCTGGCACACGAGGTCTCGCATGTGCTCGGTGAGCAGGCGGTAGCGCGCTTCGGATTCGCGCATCAGCACATCGGCGCGCACGCGCTCAGTAATGTCCGTAATGAAACCCTCGAGCGCCGCTGCCTCCACGCCGCTCGCATCGCTGACCGGGCGAGAGTGATCCCAGATGTGTTTGACTGTGCTTGAAGCGGTGATGATGCGGTAAGTAGTGTGGAACGGGGCGTTCTCCAGAACGAATCGCTGGGCTTCGACGCGCACGCGCCGGCGATCTTCCGGATGGATCATTTGTCCCCACGTGATGCGGCGCGTCTCTACAAAATCGGCAGGGGGGTAGCCGGTCAGTTCGAGGCACCCTTCGCTGAGGTACTCGCTCGTCCACTCGTCATCGCAGCGGCAACGGTAAACCACGCCGGGAAGGTTGCCGATCAAGATTTCGAGAAAGCGCTCGCTTTCGCGCAAACATTTCTCCGCCTTTTGTCGTCCGGTAATCTCCGCGCGCAACTCCCGTGAATCTGAATTCTGATCCGCCATGCCAACTTTCAACCTTATTGATGTGACCGCAGTGTAAGACAAGAATCACTAACAGTGAAGCGCGTTTGAAGCGCCTGCTCCCGCGTGGATGCTTTGCCCTCTCGCCTCTTCACCGCCGTGCGTGAACCTCCGAGCAGGCAGCCGCGATGTAAGGGTAAACACGTATGCCGTATTAGTGTTCCTACGGTTTCCGCGCGCGTGCCGGCGGGCTACACTCTCTTTACCTTCCAGACCTCCGCACAGAGGATGGGATTCAACGATCAGGTCATACCTCAGTTATGAGGGGGCAGTCATCGAGTCTCCGAACGCAGAAGCAAACGAGGCAGCACTATGATAACTTTTCGCACGACTGAAAAAGAGTATACGGGAGCGACTGCCGTTGACATCGTGCGCCAACTCGCGCACGACGACGGTGATTCGGCGACTCACGACGGCGTTTCGATTCGCGGCTTTCTGCGGCAGTCACTAAAACAATTGGGTGACCGTATCCCGCCGCGCGAACTCGACGTGAGCGACCGGGTCAGCGACGAAACGCTCGCGCGCAGCTACCTGCTTTTGCACAGCGACTACGGCATCGGCGAAATGCACGACGACTCGCGCGGGGCGTGAATCGCAGACTCGATCAGACGCTATATCCTCGTTTCACCATCACCCAAAACAAACAGGCCTCACCGTGCAAACACGTACATCGCGTAGGTGATTGCACGGTAGCTGTGCCCTCCCTTTTCGCATAATCTAAAGAACCCCAACTTTCGCTCTAATGTTTCACCGGCGGCAGGCTTCTCCGTCAAGGAAAGTTTCTCGCGGTGTGGACACTAGCGCGGCTATCTGACGGATGGTTTATCGCCCATTCAGTGAACACGAGAACTCAATGAGTACTAAAGCAGTCGAGAGAGAAGTCAGTAGAAGTATCAACTGGGACACGCTGACGTTCATTATCATCTTTCATGCGGGCGCGCTCGGAGCGCTCTTCATGTTTACGTGGAAGGCTGCCGCCGTGACCGCCGGATTGTGGTGGGTCTCGCACAGTCTTGGCATCGGCGTGGGCTTCCACCGATTGCTGACGCATCGCGGCTTTAAGACGCCGAAAGCGGTCGAGTATTTCCTGACGCTATGCGGCGCGCTCGCATTGGAGAGCGGTCCTATTTCGTGGGTTACGACGCACCGTATTCATCACGCTCATGCGGATAGTAAGGGTGACCCACATAGCCCGCGCGATGGTGGGTGGTGGTCGCACATCGGTTGGCTATTAGCGGGCACGGCGCAGCAGCATCCGCCGCCGGTATTAAGGCTCTATGCGCCTGATTTAATGAAGGATCGGTTTCACGTATGGCTCAACCGGTGGTACTACCTGCCGCTCACAATCCTCGGCTTCGGGTTGCTCGCGGCGGGCGGTTGGGGGCTGATGCTATGGGGCGTCTGCCTGCGTGTGGTGGTCGGATGGCACCTCACGTTTTTGGTCAACTCGGCGACGCACATGTGGGGGACGCGGCGCTTCGAAACGAGCGATGATTCGACCAACAGTTGGTGGGTGGCGCTGCTCACATTCGGCGAAGGGTGGCATAACAATCATCACGCGCACCCGACGGCGGCGCGCCACGGCTTTAGATGGTACGAAATAGATATTAATTGGTACAACATCCGCGTGCTGCAACTGATGGGTCTGGCAAAGTCGGTCAAACTCGTGAAGCAACCGCCGAACCTCGGCGAGAATTGAAGAAATGGAAGAACCCCCTTCGGCTTTGACCGAGAAGCTTGAATC
>JACCRA010000019.1 GCA_013813825.1 Pyrinomonadaceae bacterium
ACTCGACGCCATGCGCGAGACGTTCTGGCGGATCGCCGGCTCGCTGCAACCCAACCCGCAATGGAAGCAGCTTTACGAGCAAACCTTGCAGCAGTTGAACAATAACTTCATGGCCGGCATTAACACATACTACAATGAGGTACTGCCGAGCCAACAAGCAGCCGTCCAACGGAACATCGCCCACAACGCGCAGCTCAACGCCCAGCGCACCGCACAGGTCAACGCGAGCATCGAGCAGACGCGGCAGCAAATCCACGAACGGTCGCAGTCTCACTACACTCCACAGGATGCCTTCGGCGACGCGCTGATGGGCCGCACCGCCTTCCACGACCCGAACAGCACCGAGGGCAACTACCATTACGAGCAGGGCCACCCCCTGTACACCTACGTGAACGAGCGTGGCGAGTTCTACTCCACCAACGACCCGATGGACGACCCGAACATCGGCTCAAGCTGGAACTGGGTCCCGGCCCAACAGGTGAAGCCCGGTCGCTAAATCGGAACCCACCAGATTGGAACACCAGAAAGACATGCTCCACGAAGACACACGAAACAGCACGAAACCAAAACCACGAACTTCAACCATGAACTTCGTGTGTTTCGCTTCGTGTGGTTTCGTGTCCTTTCGTGGATCAGGTTTTTCCTTCTGTTCCCATCTCATCAGTTTCAATTTAGGTTTCGGCGAAACAGTAACTCAGGAGATGAAGGTCATGTTCAAGATCACCAGCTTAGGACGGTTGCTCGCGGCAGCAATGCTGCTAGCGGCCTGCGACGCCGCTACGGGCGCACAGAGTTGGACGACCCATCAAGACCCGTTAGGGTTTTCGATTGAGATTCTCGAAGACTGGAGTGTGAGCAACGAGTCGGGGCAGGTCACGGTTGCGGGGCCGAATACGGAGCGCGTCACGATCTACCCGCTCAGGATCGAAGGGCAGCTTGATGCCAACCGCGCGCAGCATTTGATGGTGGGCATCTCCAATCAAATGTGGCCGGGCCAGAGGTGGAACATGCCGAAGGGCGGATGGCGGTTCGGCGCGAACGGCGTCCGCGCCATCGGGGCCGACGAGAGCAAGCTGCGCGAGACGACCGCGCTTTGGTGGGCGAATACGGGTCAGGGCGCGTCCGGGTTTTTCTACGCGGTCGCGGCACCGCCCGCGCGCTTTAAGGCGGCGGAGCCTGTCTTCGCGCGCATCCTCGGCAGCTTTCGCGTGACGCAGGCGACCGGCGGCGGCAGCGGCGGCGGCGGGCAGGCGGGTCGCGGTTCCAACCCTCTCGCGGGGTTGCAGTTTCAGCGTTGGGAAGACCCGGCCGAGAGATCGTTCAGTCTCGAAGTCCCCGCGGGCTGGCGCACGTCAGGAGGGTTAAAACGCGCCGGCACCGTCAGCAAGTTGATCGAGGTCGTGGCGCAGTCGCCGGACGGGCAGGTTGTGCGCGTCGGTGACGTGAGAATTCCCTATCAATTCATCGAGCCGAACCAAACCTTGGGAAATTTGGGTTACCGTGAAGGCCAGATGTATCCGGGCACCTCAGCTTTGATCCTGCGCTTCATACCGGCGGTGAATTTTGCGACCGACTACATTCAAAGGAATGTGGCGCAACTCTGTAGCAATCTTCAATGGCTGCGACAGGCGGATCGGGCCGACTACGTCCAGAATTTAGCCTCGCGGGGGCTGCTGCTGGAAAGAAACCAGTACACGGCGGGCGAGGTGATTTTCACTTGTCAGGCCGGCGGTCAGCCTTACGTGGGCTATTTGTTCGTGGAAACGAAAATCAATGCCAATCCGGGAGTGGGGAATCTGTGGAACGTCGAACGGCTCAATGGCTTCATGGCCCCCACTAATCGTGCGACGCAGGCGGACGCCGTCCTGCAAAGGTTGCTCGCCAGCTTTGACTTCAACCCTCAGTGGTGGGCCGCCGAGACGGGAGGTGACCTTCGGATCAAAGAGAATATGCGCCGCTATCGTGAGTTCTCCGCGAACCTCCAGCAGCAGACCCAGAACGAGCGCTGGGCCTCGTGGGAGCGCCGCACCGAGCAGACGGGCGACCTCCTACAGGGTAGGACGCGCGTGGTAGATACGGAGACAGGCGAGGCTTACAAGGTGGAAAACACGAGCAACTACTACTGGATTGACACGAGAAACGAAGTGATCGCCGGCACCAACATCCCCTACAAGCCGACGTGGGACTTCAGGGAACTGATTCAGACCTACAGGTGACGCAAAACGGGAACGGGTCGCTTGACAATCTAGCCGGCGGCTCATCGCTGCTCACTTGAATGTCGTTTGCACCGGTCTGGAGAGCTGTGCCCGAAGATAGTATGTGCGGGGGCCCCGGCGTGATAATTCCAGCGGGGCCGCCGTATTTTTTTTAGCAACTAAGAATGTGGCAACCGCCGTTGCGCCGCGCGCGTTGTAGCGTTGTGTCAGTTGCGTGACTCATCCCGACGTGCGCCCGACGCTCCGTGCGGCTTCGGCGGCAAGCGTACCTGAGACATCAGGTGGAGGGCGCGCCAGCGGAGTTTCTCCTGCGGCTCCCGGCACTGTCTGTAACGCCGGTAGAGTTCGGCGGTCGTCAGCTGCGTTATGAGTTAGATGCGCTTTGGCATAGCCGCTTTCTACGTTACCTTAATCTGTTTTGCGAGTCAGTATGACTACTGACGCTTTTGTCTTTATACTCCCGGCCATGAGCGGAACACCGGACCAGACTTTGACCGTCGTCTGTCTCGCCAGTTTTTTCAAAGGGGTCGAGTTTATTCGCGAGTGCAAGCGGCGGGGCTGGCGCGTCGTCGTCCTCACCAAAGAGAAGCGACGCG
>JACCRA010000812.1 GCA_013813825.1 Pyrinomonadaceae bacterium
GAAGCCGCGAAGATCGAAGCGCAAGGTCTCGCACAGGCGAAAGCGACGGAAGCGCAAGGCTTGGCCGAAGCTGTGGCGATCAAGGAGAAGGCCGCCGCATGGCGCGAGTTTAATGACGCGGCACGGCTGCAAACTATTCTCGAAAGGTTACCGGCCATTATCGAAGCGACCGCGCCCGCGCTCGAAGCCATCGCCAAGCCGCTCGGCAACATTGATAAAGTCGTGATGATCGACCACGGCGGCAACGGAGACGGAAACGGTCACGGCATGGGCGGCATCAACCGCTTCGCTCAAACGGGGCCGACGCTGATCTTCGCCTTGCTT
Source organism: Pyrinomonadaceae bacterium (assembly GCA_013813825.1). Taxonomy (GTDB): domain Bacteria; phylum Acidobacteriota; class Blastocatellia; order Pyrinomonadales; family Pyrinomonadaceae; genus JACCRA01. Next base: position 325 of record JACCRA010000812.1, read on the forward strand.
CAACAATTGCAATCGCTCGGACTTAGTATGCCGGAGGTCATGGCACAACTCGGCATCAAGCCGAACGGCGGCGTCGAAGAACCGCCGAACGCGCAAACTCCGAACGTGATTACGACGACAGCCACGACGGTAAACGCGGAGAGCGACGGTCGTAAAGAAGTTAAGGAGTAATGGTGCAAGACGGGCGCGCGAGTCGCTTTGCGAGTCTTAAATTGAAAAACGCAATGCGGTTTACTTGTAGGGGCAAGGACAAGTCCATGAGTGTCAACTTAAGCGATAATTGGCATGATCAAGCAAGAACACAAACGAGATAGAGAAAAAACCAAACAAAATCTACTTGTATGGAGCAGCTTAAGTTGACACTAAGGCAGACTAATTCTGCCCTTACATTTCATCTCACGTTGATCTGCAATTTTATATAAACACCTGACAACACGGCTGATACAGACTGATTCGGCAATGGCAAGAGCGCGTTGAAACGCCGGTCGTTCGTATTGACACGATGACATTTGGACGGGCGGTTCGCTCTCTCCGGTGGATCTGATGAATCCTGTCTATCTATCTAAGATTGCATAGACATTCGCGCCGGGACGAGCGGATTGATATGGCGCTGGCGGTTGATTATACTGCGCTTGTCCGTAGCTGAATTTAGCTTTGACTGTGGAAGTCCCTCTGTGACCGCATCCCCACCGCAAGCAGTGACCCGTCTGCTCATGCAAGTGACTGACGGCGACCGGGTTGCTCTCAACGATTTGCTGCCGCTCATCTACGATGAGCTGCGGAGTCTGGCGGCCAATTACCTGCGCCGCGAGCGGCCCGGCCATACACTGCAACCGACCGCGCTCGTTCATGAAGCGTACCTCCGTTTGGTAGATCAGACGCAGGTGCGCTGGCAAAACCGCGCTCACTTTTTCGGCGTCGCCGCGCAGATGATGCGCCGCATTCTCGTCGATCACGCGCGCGGTCACAACGCGGAGAAGCGCGGGAGCGATTTTCAAAAAATTTCGCTCGACGAAAATCTCGATGTGGCAGGCGAGCGCGCGACCGATCTGGTGGCGCTCGATGACGCGCTCAACCGCTTGGCGGCGATTGACGCACAGAAGGCGCGCCTCGTCGAGTTGCGGTATTTCGGCGGGCTGTCAGTCGAAGAGACGGCGGAAGTGTTAGGCGTCAGCGCCCCAACGGTGAAACGCCAGTGGCGAATGGCGAAGGCTTGGCTGTACGGTCAGATGAGCCGGGAGGGGTAGGGTTTGAGCGGGATGACCCCGGAACATTGGCAACAGGTCGAAGAAGTTTTTCAGAGCGCGCTGGATTGCCCTCCCGGTGAACGCCAGCAGTTCATTGCGGAAGCCTGCGCGCACGACGCCGACCTTCGCGAGCAAGTCGAAGCCCTCGTCCGTCAACACGAAGCGGCCGGCGATTTTATTGAAGCGCCGGCCTTTGACTTCAGCCGCTTGAATTATAGCGACACCCCAATCGTCGCCCGACCGGCCCCTGTCGCCGAAGATGATCCGATGGCCGGGCGACGCATCGGGGCCTATAAGCTGGTGCGCGAAATCGGGCGCGGCGGGATGGGCGCGGTTTACCTCGCGGTGCGCGCCGACAGCGAGTTTCAGAAGCGCGTCGCGATCAAGCTCATCAAGCGCGGGATGGATACAGACTTCATTCTCCGCCGCTTTCGCAACGAGCGGCAGATTCTCGCCTCGCTCGATCACCCGCACATCGCGCGCCTCTTGGACGGCGGCACCACCGATGACGGCCTGCCCTACTTCGTGATGGAGTACATCGAAGGGCAGCCGCTTTACAGCTACTGCGACAGCCAGAAGCTGACCATCGCCGAGCGGCTCCGGCTCTTCTTTCATGTCTGCGGCGCAGTCCAATACGCGCACCAGAACTTGGTCGTCCACCGCGACATCAAACCCGGCAACATCCTCGTCTGCTCCGACGGCACGCCGAAGCTCCTCGACTTCGGGATCGCCAAGTTGTTAAACCCCGAGATGTCGCCCGACACCATCACGCCGACCGCGACCGCGATGCGTCTGATGACGCCCGAATACGCCAGCCCCGAACAAGTGCAGGGACTGGCGGCAACGCCAGCCTCGGACGTTTACTCGCTGGGCGTACTGCTCTACGAACTGCTAACCGGTCATCGGCCCTACCACTTCCGCGGCCGCGCGCCGCACGAGATCGCGCGCGTCATTTGTGAAGAAGAGCCGGAACATCCAAGCCACGCCATCGCGCTCAATCAGGACATCCTCCCGCCCGAAGCGGCTCGCAGCGATGTCGTCACGCTTGAGTTTGTGTACCGAAATCGCGGCACGACGCTCGAAGAGTTGCGCCGCGAGTTGACGGGCGATCTCGACAACATCGTGTTGAAAGCGCTTCGCAAAGAGCCGGGGCGGCGCTACGCTACGGCGGAAAAGCTGCGCGAAGACATCACGCGCCACCTCGAAGGACGGCCCATCTCCGCGCCTTTCTTCTTTCCGGTGGCGGGCGCGGCGACGAGGCCGATGAGCGCCGACGCGGCTGCCGTCGAAAAATCAATCGCGGTGCTGCCCTTCAAAATCATCGGCCTTCAAAACGCGGGCGAGACCGGCGACAACTTCCTCGGCGTCGGGCTGGCGGACGCGTTGATCACGCGCCTCAGCAGTTTGCGCCAGTGCGTCGTGCGCCCAACCAGTTCCGTCCTTCGCTACGGCGACGGCGAAGCGGATCCGTTCAGCGCCGGCCACGAGTTGGGCGTTAAGTTCGTCCTCGACGGCCATATCCGCCGCGCCGGGGCGCGCATTCGCGTGACCGTCCAACTGCTCAGCGTCGGAGCCGGCGCGACCGTGTGGGCGTCGCAATTTGACGAAGACTTTACCGATGTTCTGAGTCTCGAAGACGCCCTCTCCACGCAAGTCGCGGAGGCGCTGGTCCCTCAACTGACCGGCGACGAGCGCCTCCAACTTGCCAAGCGCGGCACCGACGACGCGGAGGCTTACGAAACTTACCTGCGCGGGCGTTACTACTGGAACACGTTCACCGAAGACGGTTTCGCCAAAGCCATCACGAGCTACTACCGCGCCATCGCCCTCGACCCGACTTACGCGGCGGCTTATACCGGCGTCGCCGAATACTATATCTGGCTCGGCATCTACGGCGTATTGCCACCCGCCGAGTGCTTCGCGGCGGCGAAAGAGGCGGCGGCCAAAGCGGTCGAATTGGACGACTCGCTGGCCGAAGCTCACACCGCGCTCGGCCTCGCCATTCACACCGCCGACTTTCAATGGAGCGACGCCGAAAGCCATTTCCGGCGGGCGCTCGAACTCAATCCCAACTATTCGACGGCACATCTCTGGTACAGTCTCCAACTGGCTATGGAGGGGCGCTTCGACGAGTCGCTCCCGCTCGCGCGCCGCGCGCTGGAACTCGACCCCCTCACGCCATTCAACCGGCACAATGTCGGCTGGTGCCTCTACCACGCCCGGCGCTTTGACGAGAGCATCGAGCATTACCGTCAATGGAGCGCTGATGAGCCGGAATACGGCATGGCTCACCACGGGTACGGTTGGGTGCTCAGGCAAGTCGGGAGGTACGAAGAATCAATCGCCGAGGCCACGCAGGCGGTTGAGATGTTCGGCGATACGCCGTTTATCATCGCCGCCCTTGCCGCCTCCTACGCCGCCGCAGGTAAAGTTGACGACGCGCGTAAAATTCTTCGCCAACTGGAAGAGGTTTCCACCAAACGGTACGTCTCGCCGTATCACCTCGCGCTGGTTCACTACTACCTCGACGACAAGGAAGGGGCGCTCAGGCTGCTCGAACAGACTCACTCCGACCACGACGCATGGATCGTCTGGCTCGGCGTCGAGCCGCAGTTCGACGCGCTTCGCGATGAGCCACGCTTCGTCGAACTGTTGCGGCGAACCAATAATCCTGCTTTCAGGCGGCAAGAGGCCGACCTTTCCGGCAGAGTTGCACAACCGGAGAACATTCAAACCCGGGTAGTGGACAAATCAGGTGGGACGCCGTGAGAGATGGTAGCGGTGCAAAAACAACCGCAGACAAATCTCGTGCATCCGCTCTGACTTCGAGAACGACAAGGTTTTTCTGACGAAGCGCGCCAGC
>JACCRA010000818.1 GCA_013813825.1 Pyrinomonadaceae bacterium
TCGCGCGCCGCCGCGAAGTCGATGCCACGGGCGGCGTCCGTCCCGCCCGCGCGCACCATCCACATCGCGAAGACGAAGCCGTGGCCGGTCAGTTCGCGCCACAGACTCGCCAGATCGTACACGCGCAGATGTTCGCGCGAAAACGTCATCGCCGGATCGCCGATGATAAGCGCGGCGTCGTGCGCGGCGAGCATCGCCTTCAAGTCAGGCCGGCAAGGTGAGGTCTCGATCTCTTGTCCGAAGAACTCGCGGAAAATGATTCGCACCAGCGCGGCCGAGGTGCGAGAGGATTCGTCAAGCGCGACAGTGCGGACCTCCCGCAAATCGCGGCGGCGGGTCGCCAGCACGACGCTTCGCACCGCTCGCCGCGCGCCGATGCACACGTTCGGGACGACGAGCAAATCCGGCAACTGTTGGTATTCGATAACCGGGACGAGCGCTACTTCGGCCTCGCCCCGCGCCAGCAAATCGGCGCACCGCGCCGGGGCCGCATCGGTCAGCAGGCGCACCTGGTCTCGTTGCGCGCCGCGCATAAAACTCCAGATCACCGGAGCCGAATTCAAGTAGCTTGAAGCCGCCACCCGCGGCACGTCTCGCGTCATTCTTCTGTTTAGCCGAATGGGACCAATTTTCGCTACGGCCACCGCATCGCACGCCGCACAAAGGCAAGCTCTCAATCCCATGCTAGCGCACCATCTTTACACCCGCAACGCAGGTAGCCCGACCGCTCCCGCGATCTCGTTGACAGTCTTCGACGGCGTCCCTCACCATGCACGACGATAGTGAGCGAAACTCTGCCGCGAGAGATTCATCGACAGGCCGGCGTCAGCCACGCAGAATGGGAGCGAGCCTGAGCCGCCGCATCACCCTTACGGCTGATCAGCAGGCACAACCGGCAATCTCAACCTTTGCCGTGCGATGCGGCCAGATTAACGATTGATGGACAACTGTGAGTAGGTTTATCATGCTGCCGCCAAACAAAGTTCTGACCGGCTGGACATGCCAGAGCCTGCGCCGCAGCCGCATCTTCTCCAGTTCAGCCTTCCAAATGTTCTCTGCGCTGTGATCTCGATCCCGGCGTTTTTCACTAACCCCTCAATCAGGAGAGACGACGATGAACAGCAAATTCACCAGACACTCAATGCGATTTCAGAGCCTACTTGCTCTGGCGAGGAAGCTAACATTGGCGACGCTCTGCGGCCTGCTGCTCGTCAGCGGCTCGCTCGCGCAGGAACAGCGACCGGAGCCGCCGCCAACGCCGGAACAGCCAACCCCGGAAGCCTCAGCAACAGAGAAGCCGCCCGACCCGAACGAGACGGTGACGCCCGCCCCGCAAGCCAGTCAAGTCGTGGATGGCGACATCATCTTCACCTCGCCGGGGCAGTTCACCTACACCAGAGACATCCGGTTGTCGGACAACTTCGGCGGCTTGCGCTTCTTCGGCGCGGACGCTTTGACGACTCAACCGGCGGGGGCGGCGATCCAGTTCTTCGGCAACAACGCGACGAACTTCCCCGGCCAGCTCTACCTCGACAGCGGAGCGCACAACTCGGCGGCGCTCATCTTCCGCACGGCACCGACGGGCGGCACGATCACGGAGCGGATGCGCGTTACAGCTTCTGGCAATGTCGGCGTCGGCACTACCACGCCGCAATCGAGGCTCGATGTCCGCGGAGACATCCGGCTGGGTTTCAACGGCCAATTTCGCGCGACGGCGGGCGAGGAAAACCTCCGCATCATTCGCGGCGTGGTTGACGGGGCGGGAAACATTATCGTGGGGTCCGGTTTCACAGTGTCCCATGGCGCGACAGGGCAGTACACGATCACGTTCAACACCTCCTTCGCGGGCCCACCGGCCGTGATGGCAGCAGCCGAGAATGACACCCAAGTGCGAACAGTTAATACTGCGGGTGTTACCTCTAGCATAGTCAACTTACGGACGTACTTTGGCACCGGGCTTTCGGACGTGGCCTTCCATTTCATCGCCATCGGACCGCGATGAAGCGCGGCAACTGGAAGAAGAGGCGAGCACAGGGGCCACTGCCGCCGAGCGAATATCAACCACCCAGAGGTAAGGCTGTGTGGCGCGTGGCTCGCCGAAGAAACTCGTCACGCGCCGGCCGACGATAACTAAGTTGGAGAGCCGCGCGTCGCGGAATTAAACACGGGCGCGGAGATTTAACCGCCAAAGACGCAAAGCTAAGGCCGCCAAGCGGACAGAGAACGAATATCGAGGGCCGCATAGGCATCTGTTTTTGCTCAGCACTCATCACTCAGCACTTATCACTTCTTAACCATGGCTATCACCGACATCAGCGTTGGGATTTCCCCCGCGAGGACGCCGACTTATCCCGGCGACCCGGGCATTGAGATAAGCGCGTGGGCAGCCATCGAGCGTGGCGATGCGGCCAATGTCTCGCTGCTCCACTTCGGGGCGCACACCGCGACGCATGTGGACGCCCCGGCGCATTTCATCCCAGACGCGCCGCCTGTCTCCGCGCTACCGCTGGACGTCTTGATCGGCGCGGCGCGGGTAGTTGAGATCGCGGCTCACGTGCGCGTGATTGACGCCGGGCACGTTGCCGCCGCGGTTCCCGCCGGCACGTCGCGCGTGCTATTCAAAACGCGCAACTCGGAATTCTGGGGCGCGGACGACACTTCGTGCTTTCGCGAAGATTTTACTTATCTCACCCCCGAAGCCGCGCGGGCGCTGGTCGAGTTGGGCGTCAAACTTGTCGGAATCGACTACCTGTCAGTCGAAAAGTTCAAGTCAACAGATTTCGCCACACACCTGACGCTGCTCGGCGGCGGTGTCGTCATTATCGAAGGCTTGAATCTGCGGGGAGTCGCAGTTGGCGACTACGAGTTAATCTGTTTGCCACTCAAGATCGAGGGCGGGAGCGGCGACGGTGCACCGGCGCGCGCCGTCTTGCGAACCCTGAGTCAAAGCGATGCGACGTGAAGAGTTCAATGCGGCGCGGGCGCGTCTGAGCCGCCGCACGATCCCTGAGTTGATCGAGTTGCTGAACAGCACCGATCTCAGCACACGCTTCCTCGCCGAAATGTGTCTGCGCGACGCGACCAGTACGTGACTCAGCTTCCAGCCCGCCGGGCCGCGGGACGAACGCGAGCGCGCCATCGCCGAATGGCGCGAGTGGTGGCAAGAGCACGGGTCAACTTTCAAAAAACGCTGGCGGACAACTAACGATGACGACGACTAAACGCAAGAGCGGACATCAACCAGCGCCGGCGCTCGCCAACGATCCAGCGATTGCAGACCTTGCTGGCTATCACGAGCGCGTCTATGAAATCGTGCGCCGCATCCCCGCCGGGCGCGTCATGACTTACGGCCAAATCGCGGAGTTGTTGGGCGCGGGTTACACGCCACGCACCATCGGTTTCGTGATGCACGCCGCCGACGAATCGGTGCCGTGGCATCGCGTGATCAACGCGCAAGGCGCGTGCTCGACCGGGCGTGTCGTGCTGCCGCCGGACAAGCAACAACGAATGCTCGAAGCCGAAGGCGTCGCGTTCAACGAGCGCGGGCGTTGCGAACTCTCGCGCCACCGCTGGACGCCGGAAGAGAGGCAGACGGACGACGGGCGCGATACAACAACAGTTGACACTCAATCCCGCTTGTTCTCTGATTAATGAGTGAGATACCACCAGCATCCCGCTAAAGTTTGCGGTACTGGCAGCAACGGCTCTTCACCTAATCGAAGTAGCAGACCACCTTCGTTGGAGTTTCAGGGATGAGTAATGAGCAACTCGAACCTCGCGCGCCCTACGCGATCAGCGAACCACGTTATAGTGTCTCGCCACAGATGGTGACGACTGCGCTGGAGTTGCCGGGCTACCGCGTGGCGCGCAACCTCGGCATCGTGCGCGGCATCGTCGTGCGCTCGCGCTCGGTGTTCGTCAATATCGGCGCGGTCGTGCAGACGCTCGTCGGCGGAAACATCACCGCATGGACCAATCTTTGCGAGCAGACGCGCCGCGAGGCGTTCGAGATCATGGTCCAGCACGCAACCGAGTTGGGCGCGAACGCCATTATCGCCGCGCGCTACGACGCGACCGAAATTGCGAGCGGCGTCACCGAAGTGCTGGCCTACGGCACGGCGGTCGTCGTCGAGCCGACGCAAGGCTCCGGCATCTACGACTCTTGATAGACATCCCACCCATCCCCTCGGACGTAGCAGCCCGCGCGCGTGAGACCTTCGCCCGCGTGCCTTTCGTGCGGTTGCTCGGCATGATGCTCGAACACGTCGCGAGTGGCGCGGCCTCCGTCTCCGCCGACGCGCGCCCGGACCTCGCGCAGACCGAAGGGTTGCTGCACGGCGGTGTCACTTTTTCGGTGATGGACACGGCCGCCGCCTTCGCCGTCTTCACACTGCTTGAACCGGGCGAAACGACTGTCACTGTCGATTTCTCGATCCACTACTTGCGGCCAATCTTCGAGGGACGGGTCACGGCGCGTGCCGCCGTCGTGCGCGCCGGCCGGCGGCTCGTCAGCCTGTCGGTCGAAGCCACCGATCAGGCGGGCGTGCTTGTCGCCACGGCGCTGACGACTTACGCTCGGCGGCGTTGAAACACCGTCAGTCACTGACGAAAGAATTAAAGCAGTTTGCCTTTCATTCATCATTCATCATTTCGCATTCATCATTTCTTCCTCCGTGTCCCCTCAGATTAATCTCCGACCGAGAACGAAAGCACGCACGAGCGTCCGCCGTTTGGCTTTCGCGCGAAAGTCGAGCATCATGGATGGCGCAGCCAACACTCTGTCAGGCCGCGACGACGGCGCGCAATTCGGTTCCCGTTTATGCATGATCTCAAGCAGTTCGCACGTTATTTTCGCCCGTACACAGCTCTTCTCGTCGCCGGCATTCTGTGCATTCTTGCTTCGGTCGTGATCGGTCTGCTGGTGCCGTTGCTCGTCGGTCGCGCCATCGATCAACTCAGAACACAGGACACAGTATCGTGGGGCGACTTGACGCGCCGCGCGCTCGTCATCCTCGGCGTCAGCGCCGTTAGCGGCGTTTTCCTTTTCTTTCAGCGGCGTATCCTCATCAATATGTCGCGCAACGTCGAGTACGATTTCCGTCAGGATTTCTATGCGCACCTGCAAAAACTCTCGCTTTCGTTCTTCCAGTCGCACCGCATCGGCGATCTGATGGCGCGGGCGACCAACGATCTCGGCGCTGTCCGGCAACTGGCCGGGCCGATGATCATGTACACGCTGCAAACCGTCTTCGTCGTGATCCTGATTCTGCCGCTGATGCTGCGGATCAGCGTGCGTCTCACCCTGCTGCTGTTCGTGACGATGCCGCTCGTCTCGTTGACCGTCAAATACTTCGGACAGCAAGTCCACACGCGGTTCGAGAAGATTCAGGAGTTCTTTTCGCAGATTTCAGCGCGCGCGCAAGAAAACTTCACGGGCGTCCGTGTCGTGCGCGCCTACGCGCAGGAGGATGCCGAGATCGCCGTCTTCGGCGACCTTAACCGGCAATACGCCGAGCGCAATCTGGCGCTCGTGCGGATCGAAGCGGCGATGCGCCCGTTGATGCAATTCCTGATCGGTTTAGGCTTCGTCCTGATTATGTGGTACGGCGGCACGCTCGCGATTCGCGGGCAGATCACGGTCGGACAGTTCACCGAGTTTACGCTCTACCTGACGCGCTTGATCTGGCCGCTGATCGCGCTCGGCTATGTCGTCAACTTGTACCAGCGCGGCGCGGCCAGCCTCAAACGAATGCACGCGATCCTCGCCACCGCGCCTGAGATCGCCGACGCGCCCGGCATCGCCGAACAGCCACGGATCACAGGCCGCATCGAATTTCGCAACTTGCATTTCAAGTACAACGACACCGGCGCACCCGTCCTGCGCGGCATCAACCTCGTCATCGAGGCCGGGCAAATCGTCGCCTTCGTCGGTCGCACCGGCTCCGGCAAGACGACGCTGATGAACTTGCTCCCGCGCCTGCTCGACGCCACGCCCGGCACGGTCTTGATCGATGATCGCCCCATTCGCCACTACCCGCTCGCGCAACTGCGCGCCAGCATCGGCTACGTGCCGCAGGAGACTTTCCTCTTTAGCGAATCGCTCGCCGAAAACATCGCCTTCGGAGTCGAAGAGGCCACGCGCGCCGAGAGCGAGTGGGCAGCCGAGATCGCCGGCCTCGCCGACGACATCGGGCACTTTCCCGATGGCCTCGACACGCTGGTGGGCGAGCGCGGCATTACGCTCTCCGGCGGCCAAAAGCAGCGCACCGCGATTGCCCGCGCCATCATGCGCCAACCGAGCATCCTGATTCTTGACGACGCGCTCTCCGCCGTTGACACTTACACCGAAGAAAAAATCTTGGGGCGACTGCGCGGCGTGATGCGCGAGCGCACAAGTCTCATTGTCTCGCACCGCATCTCGACCGTCCGCGACGCCGATCTGATCTGCGTCCTTGATGAAGGCTCCATCGTCGAACAGGGCACACACGACGAACTGCTGGCGCGCGGCGGCGAGTATGCGGCGCTGTACGAGCGACAACTATTGGAAGAGGAATTAGCGGCAAGTTAAATCTGTGAGTGACTTCTCGGGACTGAATTCTCAAAACAACTTATGAACCCGACAACCACACAATCCGCTGTCGCCCCGCGTTTCCGCGGGCTGATGCTGATCTGGATGGCAATCATCTTTAGCCTCGTCACCTTTTTCGTGATCACGAGATTTCTGCCGGCCGCCGAAGCCGGCGATGTAGCGCAGCCGACCCAACTCTTTTGGATTTTCGCGGCGCTGGGCTTCGCGACCTTCAGCAGTTCCTTTCTGTTTAAGGCGTGGATGCTGTCGCAGGCGAGCAAGCTCGGACAACCGCAACTCGCCTCGACCGCCTACATCATCGCGTTCGCGCTGTGCGAAGCGACAGGACTGTGTGGCTTCGTCGCGCACTTGATCACCGGCTCGCCCTACGCGGCCTACCTGTTTGCGCTCGGCGCGCTCGGCCTTCTACTGCACAAGCCGAAGCAGGAACACTTGCTGAACGCTTCCACCGCCAATAACGTCGCCGGCGAGATCGATAGCCCGTTTGGCCGCAACGGCTAACAGTATCTCTTTACTCATCACTGGTCACTCATCACTCGTCACTGCTTTTATGTCCACTGCTGTCCAGAAATTTCACGAAGAAGAGGCTATCGGCAAGACTTACGATTGGCAGATCGCAACGCGACTGCTGCGTTATCTGAAGCCTTACGTCCGGCTCCTCATTCCCGCGCTGCTGTTCACGCTAACGCTAAACGGCCTCAACGCGCTGCAACCTAAATTCACGCAGTGGGCGATTGACTGGCACATCGTCCCCGCAACGCAGGCCGCCGCACCGACGGCAGCGGCTTTCTCCGGCGTGCTGTGGCTGGCGCTCGTAGCGCTCGGCGTGCGCTTCGTTATTTTCCTTTTCTCTTACTTTCAGACCGTGCTGCTCAATTCCGTCGGGCAGCGCGTGATGTACGACCTCCGTAGCGAGCTGTACCAAAAGTTGCAGCGGCAGGAAGTCGCCTACTTCGACCGCAATCCTGTCGGCCGCATCATGACGCGGCTGACTTCCGACGTGGATGCGCTCAACGAGTTGTTTACTTCCGGCGTCACCGATGTGCTCGGCGATCTGATCGCGATCATCATCATCATCATCATCATGCTGTTGATGGATTGGCGTCTGACGCTCGTCACGCTCATCACAGTGCCGCTGCTGTTCGCCGCGACGACGTGGTTCCGCAAGCACGCGCGGCGCGGCTACGACTTGGTGCGGACGCGCATCGCGCGCATCAACTCGTTTTTGCAGGAGCATCTCTCCGGCGCGCAGACGGT
>JACCRA010000001.1 GCA_013813825.1 Pyrinomonadaceae bacterium
GCGTGCTGCCGCTCGGCTCGCGCGTGCGGATGGAAGCCGGGCCTTACAGCGGCGAGTACACGGTCGCGGATCGCGGCTCGGCCGTGCGCGGGCGCAAGATCGACATTTGGGTGCCGTCCAACGGCGAGGCGCTACGCTTCGGCAGGCGGACGGTGAAACTGACGGTGTTAAGTTATGGGGGGCGCCGGAGGACGCCGCGCCGTCGCTCATAAAGCTTTTAACCAAAGGGTAAACTTCAAAGCCGCTGTCGTCATTCTGATAGCGGCTTTATGGCGTCTGTAGTTGCTTGTTGTTTGATCATGACGCGCGGCGGCGGTTAAGATGCGACGGGCATTTCGTCCAGTCACACTTTTGTTTCTGATGTCTTTTGCATGGAGCGCGTCCACCGTGTTAATCGGCATCGCGTGGACCACGCTACTGCTGTGGCTGGTCGCCGCGTTGCTGACGTGGCGGGGCTTACATCGCCGGCCGCTGCTGCTGCTCGCGCTGCCGAGCGATGACGAACTGAAGGGAGACGACGCGCCGCTCGTCTCTATTCTCGTGCCCGCGCGGAATGAGGAGAGGCGCGTGTTGGCTGCTGCTGTGCGCTCGATGCTCGCGCAGGATTACGAGCGGTTGGAATTCGTCGCCGTCGATGATCGCTCGATTGACGCGACCGGCGCGATTCTCAAGTCACTCGCGGCAATTGATCCACGCCTGCGCGTGCTCGATGGCGTGGAGCCGCCTGACGGCTGGCTCGGCAAGCCGCACGCGATGTGGCAGGCTCTAGCAAATTCGCGCGGCGAGTGGGTGCTGGCGACGGACGCCGACATGATCTTTGAGCCGCAACTCGTCAGGGCGGCCGTGAGCCGCGCGCGCGCCGGCGGCTTCGACGCCTTGACGCTGATTCCGCGCGTCGAGTGTCTGACGTTCTGGGAGCGAGTCTTTATGCCGACGTTCGGCTGGTTCGTGTCAATGTCGAGGCCGGTTGAGCGCGTCAACGATCCGCGACGACCGGAGTCAATCGGGATCGGCGGCTTCTTTCTGATGCGCCGCGCGCGTTTGGAAGCAGTCGGCGGCTACGAGGCGGTCGCGGGTGAAGTCGCGGAAGATTTAAGGCTGGCCGAGTTGTTGAAAAAGTCCGGCGCGCGCCTGCGCGTCGAGCACGCGCCGCAACTGTTGCGGACGCGAATGCAGCCGAACTTGCGCGGCATCTGGGAAGGATTCACGAAAAATCTTTTCGCCGGCGCAAAATTCTCCGCCGTGCGCGGCATCGCCGGGCTGCTGGGGTTGCTGCTTTTTCACATCGCCCCTCTCCCCGTCGCGCTGTGGTGCGGCTTGATGTGGTGGGCGACAGGCACGACGACGGGCGGTATGTGGTGGCCGCATTTGCTGGTGCCTTGCGCGCTCATTTGGCTGACGCAAGTTTTAACTTTCATGTTGATCAACCGCGGCGCGGGCGTGCCGCTTCGTTACGCGCTGACCGTGCCGCTCGGCATCGCTTTGTTCGCGGCCATTCTTCTAAATTCAATGCTCAAAATTCTGAGCGGACAAGGCGTGATGTGGAAGGGACGCAAACTTTACGCGCGCGGTAGCGGCGCGGTCGCAAGGATGAAGAATGAGTAAAGAGAAACAGCAACTTGTCGGGTCGGCGTCCGTCCCGCTCGTCGAAGTGTGGCGGGGGCCAATTGTTGAGTCGCGTCATCTCGGACACATCGTCGCGGTTGACGGCGACGGGCGGATCGTCGCGCAGTTAGGCGATCCTGAAACCGTCACCTTTTTGCGTTCGTCGGCCAAGCCGCAGCAGGCGATCCCGCTGGTGGCTTCGGGCGCGGCGATGCACTTCGGCCTCGGCGAGCGCGAGATCGCCGTCGCCTGCGGCTCGCATAGCGGTGAGGCGATTCATGAAGAGACAGTCGCCGGGATGCTCGACAAGATCGGGCTTGAGGCGAGCGCCTTGAAGTGCGGCGCGCACGAACCGTTTAATCGTGAGGTGGCGGCGGAAATGCGCCGGCGTGGGGAGAGTCCGCGCGTCCTCCAAAATAACTGTTCGGGAAAGCACACGGGAATGCTCGCGCTCGCCCGCCACCTCGGCGCGCCGCCGGAGAATTATGATCACCTGGACAGCCCGGTGCAGCAATTGATTCTTCGCACCGTCGCGTGCTTCTCGGACGTGCCCGTCGCCGAGATCGCCATTGGCACGGACGGCTGCGGCGTGCCGGTCTTCGGGATGCCTCTGCGGGCCATGGGGCTGATGTACGCGCGCCTCGTCGCCGCGCCGGCAAACTTCGGCGAATCGGCGGAGCGCGAGGCGTGCGCCCGCATCGTCTCGTCGATGACGAGTTACCCGGAGATGGTCGGCGGCACGGTTGAACGGCTCGACACCGAATTGATGCGCGCCGCGCCGGTGGTGATCTCGAAAGTGGGCGCGGAGGGCGTCTATACAGTGGGCGTCAAACCCTGCGCCGCGTGGCCGCGTGGGCTGGGCTTGGCGCTCAAGATCGAGGACGGCGAAGACCGCCGCGCCCGCCCGACTGTGGTGCTCGAATCGCTACGGCAACTGGGCGTGCTGGATCAAGCGGCGCAAATTGCGCTCGCGCCCTATTCGCGCTTCGCTGTGCGCAACCATCGCGGCGACCATGTCGGAGACGTAGTCGCCAATTTTGAGTTGACGAAAATAAGGACAAAATAAATTCGGAAAGGTTTAACTTGAAGAAAGACAGTAGGTATTCCTATTTGGCGAATGGTAAACAGTCATCTGTACGCTGTGGCAGTACGAAAAGAATGCGAAAAACTTTATTAGAAATCTGTAGCGTCCTAATTGTGATCTAATCATTTCACGCCTGAGCTTGCATGTTTTCTGAATAAAACTGGTATTCACGTCACTGGTATTTAGTTCAATGATCAGTGGCACAAGCGTTGCAAAACTCATGGGCAGATAAAATTGAAAAGATTAAATAGGATTAGTTAGGTCAGGCTCGGAGGCCGCAGTGAGTGATAGCTTTGGGGGAGGCTTTCTCTCACTTTAATGTAGGTGTTAATCCTTTCGGGGGAACGGGATTGACGCTGTCAGGCGGCCATAAGGGCATACGGTTGCTGGGTTGTCGGATATATCTGCTGGGCTTTGGGGGAACCCTTCAGATTACCGGCAAC
>JACCRA010000006.1 GCA_013813825.1 Pyrinomonadaceae bacterium
TGACGACCACGCCGATTGTATTCGTCTTGTTAGTTGCCAAGCTGCGGGCAATAGCGCTCGGACGAAAGCTCAGGCTGGCGGCTATCTGGCGAATCCGCTCAGCCGTTTCACCCTTCACAAGCGGGCTATAGCTTAACGCCCTCGAAACAGTCGGGTGCGAAACATTGGCCGCCCGCGCGATGTCTTTGATTGATACCCGTTGCATCTGAACTACAACCCTATGCAATCAACTTAAAATCCACGCGAGAAGAGGCGATGCTGAATTGCCGGGAATCGTGCTGCCTCTTCTTGAAGCTAATGCACACGTGTTCAGAAGAGTTAAAAATATAAAGCAGCTATCGTTGCTGCTCGGCAAATACTTAGGGAATGCCCAGAAAAGGTAAGCTTCCTACCCTGCCATGCTATAGGCGCTGAATCTACCCCCTGAACGCCGTCCTGTCAAGAGTTTGAATGTCAAGGGAGTGTCGGTAGTGGCCTCGTTAGGTTTAGGATTGATAATGAGAAGGCAAAGTGTGGAAAGTGTCGGGTGTCATGGCTCGACACAGAATCCACCATCCTCCGCCTTCTCTACGCTGCCCTCATGGCAAAGGACAGGCGCATGACCTCTTTTCTCATGGTAGCTACCAAACGCGCGACGGGACACGCCAGTGATGGCGCTGTTGCTCCTGCGCCAAGTGCTTGTCAGAGCGACGTGCGACAGCCTTCTTCAACTTGAAAACTCCTGAGATAGAAGGTGCTCGCTGACTTGATGCCATGCTGCGCGGCGACACCCAGACCTCGACGGCGCCCACGCGCCAGCACCGACGTGACACTTTGCGCCGCTGGCGCAGGCGCGCCGCTCATAGTGCTCGCGCCGTGGACGCTAACCTCGTTACCGACTTGGAGGTCAGCGACCTTGAACTCGACGAGCAGTGGTCATTCGCCGGACAGAAGAAAGCACCATTTGCTGAAAGCGCGCAACGCGGCGAAGCATGGTGGCCTAAAGCGATGGCGCGGGAGAGTCGCTTGCTGCTTGAGCAGTTCGTCTCGCCGCGCACTTCGGAGGCCGCCGAACTGCTTGTTAATGCGAGCTTTGACCGCCTCACCCGAGGGTGCTTGCCGAGAGTGAGCAGTGACAGTTACGACGCTTACACGCAGCCTTTGACCGAGCCAGTCAAGGCTGTCACCATCCACCCGTTGCAATGGGCGTTGCTGCGTGGCAAGAGCGGATCACAGGATGAACGAACACGCCGCGCCCCAGTTGCCGCAAGTCAAAGGCGCGGACATCCGTCAACCCTTATACGCCGAAGACATCAAAGGCGACGGTGAGTTTCTCCTGCACGGCCGCACGCCTGTCGGCATAGTTTCGCTCTTTCGCCCGCCAACGCCCATTGTCACCGCCGCCATGATGCGGCGGCTGACGGCGAACCCGAATCTCGTTTTCGACCATACAACCATCACCGAGTTCATCACGCTCGACCAAGAGCAGGCGAAGCGTGAACTCAAGTCACAGGTTAAATCTGTGAGTCGCGCACAGTCTGCTACCACTCGCCGCTCGCCCGATCCCGACGCGGACGACCCGGAAGCGGGAGTCGCGCGCAGTGTGAGGGCTACATTCACGTCCTTATACATGACGCCCCGCAAACTCTAAAAGCCAACTTCCGCCGCACGATCTTGAACGATACAACAGTTCCATCCGAACTCGCGCCGCTCGAAATCAGAGATGCGGCTTACTCTAAACTTCTCGAACTCTCGCCTGCCTGGAAGTCCGAGCGCGAACTCATCACCGGCGAGCGCGGGTTGCTCTCTCGCGGCTTCAAAGCTGAAGACGTTTCGCGCTTCGGTGCATTTCCCGCCCGTGCCGTCGAGCGTGACGCGCTCGCGCAAGTTATTAACGAGGCGCTAACCGATGACCTTCCGACTTACGCTGCACAGCGACGCGGCGCGGCGGTACGCGGCATACCCGGTTTCTGGGAGGGACGTGCGGGAAGCCCGCGCTTAGGGCGTGCGATCGACTACAAACGCCCCGCGCTCGTCATTCCCTACCGCGCCCGTTTAGGCATCATTCAAGCGTGCCAGTTGCGAATTAGCGGCGCTCGCGGTAAATCAATCTATACGTGGCTTTCAACATCAGAAGATCGTTTTGACAAAGAGCCGCGCGGCACTAGTTCCGGCTGCCCCATTCACTTCGCTGTTCATGAGGGTAGCTTTATGCCGGATTTGCCGTTCATCATCACCGAAGGAGCACTGAAAGCCGAAGCCTTCGTCGCGCAGCGCCCCGCGTGTCATGCGATTGCGACCGCCGGAGTCTCCGTCGTGCATGATGCGCTCATCGAAGCGGCGTGTGGTGAAGATGCCGTCATCGCCTTCGACAGCGGCCATCGCACGAACGCACAAGTCTGCCGTCAACTCGGAAAATTGATCGCCGAGCGTGAGCAAGACAAACTCGTACATGGTGCTAAGAACAGCACCAGCATCGTCGTCTGGGAAGGCGAGAAAGGAATTGACAATGCCGTTTTGGCGAACGTGCATTTGCGCGTGATCGAAATTTCAAAGTGGTTCCAGACACTAACTGGCAAGTCCGCAGAAGCGGTTACGGACGTTTGGCGACAGTATGGATTTGTTCCCGTTGCGGAAGAAGACGCGGCAGGCGATTTTTCGTGAAAGCGGAATTATAGCAATTCCGACTTCACCCCTGCGGATGAGGCATCCTTTAGACCAACTACTTCCACAATGAAAATCAAGGTCGCGTCCGGGGGAATAACTCCGCCCGCGCCCCGCGCCCCGTAGCCGAGTTGTGGCGGGATGATCAATGTTGCATGGTCGCCGACCCGCAACTTGACGATCCCTTCATCCCACCCCTTGATCACCCGACCAGCACCGAGCTGGAAGGCGATTGGCTCCCCACGGTCCAGCGAGCTATCGAACTTCGTGCCATTGGTCAAGAGTCCGGTGTAGTGCACCAGCACCAGATCGCCGACTTTAAGCTGCCGCCCCGTGCCGTGCCGGGTGACCAGAGAGGTGAGACCTGAGGCGGTAGTCGTGGCTAACGAAGCGGGGCAGGGAGCAGTTGGTTTCAGCCCGCCTCTGGCAGCATTAGCTCTTTTCGTTCGGCGCGCAGCCGCAGTGCCCTTCCGTGTCTGGCTCTGACTGACAGCCGCGCAGAGGGTGAGGAGCAACAACGTGAAAGCGACGAAGCCTGTGCGATGATGCATAACGACCAATAACTCACCTCCACGAAATGCGCTCTCTCAACCGATGATGCTTCTGGCGTAGCTGTCTCCGCTTGCTCATGCTTGCCAGGTGTTCGTTGCTGCTTTTTCCATAGGTTGGCTCAATGTCTGCAACGCATCGGCTGTAGGGTCTGCTGGTGGGCCTGTGGTATGGCTGATGACGCGCCAGCCATTGGATATTGCCGCCCACAAACAAATGAGCGAGCAGGTCTTCGGATTCGTCCGTGGTAGTCATGGCTGACCTCTGCCGTCATTCGTAGCTGACTTGTCACTTCCCTTCTTGCCTGAGCTGCGCGTGCTTGCACTTTGCCACACCACT
>JACCRA010000039.1 GCA_013813825.1 Pyrinomonadaceae bacterium
GGATCGCTCAAGACGACGATGCGTCCCGCGCCGTGGCGATAGTCGGCGACGAGGCCGCCGCGCTGGTCGGCGAAGTGCAAAACGGGTGCGAGTGCCGGAACTGCTTCCTTATCTTCCTCCGCATCGTCCTCGCCGGCCGTCGCCTCTTCGTCTTCCGAATTTTCAGACTGCTCGCCCGCGTCCTGAGCATCGCTTGGCAAACCTCTACCGGGACCAACGCCGCCGCTCACAGGCGTGGGGCTGGCGGCCGATTCATTTGGCTCGACGTTCATTGGCGCGGCTTCGAGCGGCGCGTCTGGCTCTGATGGCGGAGACGCGACGGGCGCGGGCGGCTGCCGCTCCGCGCCGAACCATTCGTCATCCGCGATGACGTTCTGACCGCTCTCTTTTTTCAGTCTCTCTTCTTCCGCCTTTCGCTCCTCCGCGCTCAACGGGCGGAGGCTGACGCGGCCGGCGAAACGCGAAGGGGCGATCTGCTCGACGCCCCCGGTCAGCACGGTCGGCTGCACCGGCTTTAAGGGCGTTGCGCTCTCGGTCATGGCGTTGACATCGTCGGCACGCAACTCGGCGGGCGGCGTCTGTGCGAACGCCACTTCGACTCGCAAGTTCTCGACCGTCGGTAGCAAGCGCGCGTCCGGCGCACGGTCGATCAGTACCAGACGCCCGCCGGCGCTTACCCATGCCAACAATTGCCGCGCGTCCTCTTCCGTGTACTCCCGCCGCGTGGGACCAATCACCACAAACGTCGCCGGCCGGTCTCGGCCCTGTCCCGCCGACAGTAGCGCGGCCGGCGACACGCGCCATCGCGCTACCCGGTAATTCGCATTCTCTAGGAATTCATAGAGCGCACGCACGCCTGTCGGGCCTGCGTTCGAGGTCGAGCGATCCGGCGCGATCTCTAACTCCGCCTGCTCTTCCACGCGCACGTATGACACAGCGTTGAGGCCCGCCAGCAGCGCCAGCACCACGACGAACGATAGAACAATGAGCAGGCGTCCACGCATAAACTGAGGGATAGGGATGACAGAAGAGAAGGTAGTAAGCGGTACACGGAAAGCAGAAGGCAGAAAGTAAAAACGCTTTGGCTGCCTCCTTGCCTTCTCTTACCTCATTTCTCATTCCTTCGCCAGAATGTTTCGGCAACGCGCACGGAAGGCGGCCCAGTCGGATTCATCCGCAAGGGTTAGTCCGTACCAGAGTCTCTCGTAGTTGGCGGTCAGCGGGTGCATCTCGCCGTAGAGCATGGCGCGTTCGCGTTGCAGCGCGCCGAGATAATCGCGATTCGTTTTGTGCTGGGCGAGGCGAAGGATTTGGCGGTCGCCCAATTCGCAAAGCACGGCAATGTAAGCCTTCCGGACCGCGCCGCGCCAGTCGCCACCACGCGCCAAATGCTCGGCCTCGGCCAGCAAATCAGCGCCGGTCTGATCGGGCGCAAGGCGCTCGCCTAAGACAACGCGCGGCTCGCTCGCTGTCTTACGCCGCGCGAGATCGCGCCGGAAAAAGCGCGGAGCGTAGAACCAGAGCACGAGCGCGATCACCGCGAGGCCGAGCGCGTAAACGAAATAGCGCGCAACGGCCGAGACGCCGCGCGCCGTCTGCGGCTCTAAAGGCTGGGCCTCCGGCTGGAAACTGTCGAGCACTTTTCGCAGCCATTCCCAAAAGCTCTTGAGCGCGCCGCCCCCGGACGCTTGCTTGTTATATTCGGCGCGGCGCAGGATCGACTGTAAGCGCCCCTTGTCGACCTCTTTGTCTCTCGGCATCTTGGGCGCGCCAGCGGCCTCGGCCAACCGATCATCGAGCGCGCGGAGACGATTCGCGATCACTATCAGCGCCCACGCCCGTTCATCGCTCGTTGTCTCGCCGGGTAGCTTTTCGTAACGCTCAAGTTCCGCGTGCAACCACCGGTTATCAATTGTCACCGCGCCTCCGTCCCACTCAACCTGTTCGGTCGCGGGCAGGTGTTCGCCCACCTCGCGCAAAAGCCCCGGCGCATCGATCTCGTCCTCATCTGCCCCGCTCTCGTCTTCCACACTGAGCGACCAGACGACTTGGTCCAAATCTGCAACGGCGCTTTGCACCTGCTCGCGATACTCGGCCAAGCCGTTGGCCGACGCCGCAACGCCGCCCGACGCGCATAACCAGACGCAACACGCCAACACGGTGCGTGCAAGTTTAACGACGGCAGGATTGTGGTGGCGGTTAATTCTCGTCACCTGATGCGGAGTTATAGGCATTCAAGAACGAAACTGACGCGCAAGACTAAAGCAGAACACAGAAGCTCAAGATATCAAACAAGCCGATCCACGAGATCATACGAAACGACACGAAGCAAAGACCCGATGTTAGCGGTAGTTGTTTCGTGTGATTTCGTAGAATTTTTTCGCCTATCTTTACCTAATGGGTTTCGATTGGGACGAGCCGCCCCCCTTTGACACTCCGCTTCTTCAAAACTTAGGCCGGTCGGCGAGTCCGAGTATCGATCCGCCGCTCATCGCCGGTTGCGTCTCCGCAGGCACGACAGCAGCGGCGGTATCGGCAACGAGAGCGGGAGCGAGCGGCGCGACGTAACCGGCGGGAAGCCGGGGCATCTCCACGCCGAGTCGTTGCGCCGCCAGCAGTTCGATGTCGTAGCCTTCATGTCGCACGCGTTCGTCAACATACAATAGAGAAAGGCCGAGCATCCACACCGGGGCCAGCAGGATCGAACTGATCTGCCACACGACCTGATTTCCGATGGCATACCAGAGCGGCCACTCCGCTCCCCGAAAACTCAGAGGATCGACGCCCTGCGCGTAGCCATACCAGCCGAGCGGGATCAATAACAGCATCAGCGCGGCGTAAGTGGCAAACGTCGTGAAGAGGAACATCGCCAGCAAGCGCCGGACGTTGCCGCGCGCCAGCGAGAAACTCCGCCCGACGGCCGCAAACACGCCCTGCCCTTCGACTAGCATCACCTGCGGCACATAGGCCACGCGTCCGACCACCCAGAAGAAGAATGCTAGCGCGCCCAACGTCAGCCCGCTGACCAGCACTACCATCGACAAGCCTTCGAGCCAACCCGTGCCGCCAGTCAGCGCCACCACACCCGCCACCACCAGACCGAGCGCGAACGCCCACGCGAAGAAAGTGACGAGCGCCATCGTGAAGGCGAAAATGCCAATGACGGTAATCGCGCCGACCAGTCCCCAGAACCGTGTTCGCACATTTCTGTAAATCGACAGCGCCGCGACCTGCTCGCCCGACAGCAGATGCGCCACCAAGTTGCGCGACGCGCCGCCCATCACCACGAAGTAGAAGAAGTACCCGCCGACCATCAATAGCCACCCGACGATCAACAACATAACGTAGAGGGAGAGACGCCCGCCGCTCTCCGTCACCCATGCCTCGCGCCACCCCACCGTCCACAACACAGACCCCACCGCTGAAACAACGACCGGCGGAGCCGCCGCACGAATCAATGCCATGAAATGTCTGCGATAGAGCCGGATCGTCCGATCAATTAGATCGCCCGCGCCGAGCGGCGTCAGCGACAATCGTTGGACGGCGTGAGATGCGGGCGCGCGTTGCATTCGTCGGATGGCAAGCCAAACTGGACAGGATCGAAGGACGACGAATTTTATCACACGGCGTGGGGCAAATCCCCGGTATTCCGGCGGACAGTGAGCGCAAGCCCGTCAGGACCCGGAGCGGCAGCGACGGGGCGTGCCGATTTTAGATGGCAGATGGCGGATGGCGGATTAGCAAGCAGTTGGTCTGAATTCCGCAATCCGCATTCCGCTATCCGCAATTGGGTGGTCGCTACCGCTCCCGGTACTGACCCGCGTGCGCGTACCTTGCCGCCGCCTGATGGGACGTGAGCCAATTTACCCGATCATAAAATTTGGATCGCGACGCGACTTGTTTCCATCTTTTCGGATAAACCGGGCGGCGGGTCGTCGATAAATCCAGTATTTTCGGCGAATATAGCTTTGCGCTGTTGTGGCGCAAAATTTGCTAAATTGCTTAACGCGGCGAAGGCTGC
The DNA here is from genome assembly GCA_013813825.1 of Pyrinomonadaceae bacterium. Lineage (GTDB taxonomy): Bacteria > Acidobacteriota > Blastocatellia > Pyrinomonadales > Pyrinomonadaceae > JACCRA01. Next base: position 4,022 of record JACCRA010000039.1, read on the forward strand.
TTTCCTCCTAAATTATAGTCTGACTTCAACCGCATCAAACGTGAGTTTCGGCGAAGCCTTCCAGACAGGCTGCTCCAATTCACCACCGGCATCTGAAGTCCGACCATAAACATTAAGGCGAAGAGTCGCAGGCTGAAGCGGTGCGCGGGCTTCGGCTTTCAAATAGCGGAGATTAACTTTCTCAAGCTGCACGCCTGAGGCAAGGCTCATCACGGCGCAAAGGCCATTACTTAAA
>JACCRA010000258.1 GCA_013813825.1 Pyrinomonadaceae bacterium
GAGTTGCTGGCGCTGCTCGCTGCTGGATGGATGACACGCGCCGTGACCGGCACCGTCCACAAACTGCACGGCGCGACCCAGTTCATCAAGCGCGGCGACTTTTCGCACCGCGTTAAAGTGCGCTCACACGATCAACTCGGCGAGTTGGCCGGTGCGTTTAACGAGATGTCGGCTAACGTCGAGACGCTGTTGCAAGAGCGCGTCAAGCACGAGCGTTTGGAGCGCGAGGTCGAGATCGCGGCTGAAGTGCAGGCGCAGTTGTTTCCGCGCGAAGTGCCGCGGCTGGAAACAGTTGAGATCGTCGGCGAGTGCCGTGCGGCGCGCGGCGTGGCCGGCGATTATTACGACTATGCGGAGATCGTGCCGGGCGTGGTCGCCGTCGCGCTCGGCGACGTGGCGGGCAAAGGCATCTCGGCCTCGCTCGTGATGTCGAACTTGCAAGCCTCCCTGCGCGCGCAGTTCACGATTTTGGCCGAGCGTTGGAAACTCGTGGAGGCGGCGCTAACTGTTCCCGCCGCTGCCGCGATGGTGGCCGCCCCGAACGTCGAGCCGCTGCTTGAACAAAGTCTCGATCTGCCGTGCGGCGTGACGGGCGTGGATGCGGACGCCAACTGCGCGGTCAAGAACATGGCCGCCAGCATCAACGAACAGCTTTGCCGCAGCACCGACTCGAACCGTTTCGCGACTTTCTTCCTCGCCCTCTACGACGACCGCACGCGCCGCTTGCGCTACACCAACGCCGGCCACAACGATCCGCTCCTCGTGCGCGCCGACGGCTCTCTGGAAAAACTAAGCGCCGGCGGCACCGTCCTCGGAGCCTTCGAGTGGGCGCGCTACGAAGAGGCCGCGACCACGCTCGCACCGGGCGAGTTGCTCGTCATTTTCTCCGACGGCTTCAGCGAAGCGCGGAGCACCCTCGGCGAAGAGTACGGCGAAGAGCGTCTCGCGCGGTTCGCCGTCGCCCACCGCCAGAGCACCGCCGACGATCTGCGCCGCGCGCTCTTTTGCGAGATCGACCATTGGTCCGAAGGGCAAGAACGCGGCGACGATCAGACCGTCGTGATCGTGAAGGCGAGGTAAGTCTGCGGTGAAATGCTCCTCGCTCTATGACGTAGCTGCGCGTTGTAGTGTCATCTCGAAGAACTTGTACCAAGTCTTGCCGTCGCGCGACAACTCGCCAATCTCGAACCATTCGCCTTTGTCGTTGAGCGTGATCGTAAATTTGATGTGTCCCGCGCGCGGGTCTTGGAAACTCCAGACGAGGGCGCGGTCTGAGACTTGCGCCGTGGTATCAACATACATGCCGTCGGCGCGGTAGGCGCGAAAGCGATGCTGCTTTTGTTGCGCGTCGAACGAGACGACGGCCAGCGCATTGTGGACGACGACCTCTTCACCTTTGCCACCCAGTTGACCCCGGCCCAGTCCCTCGATTAGGAGCGCCAGTCCGTCGAGTTTGTTTTGCACATGTTCGGTCTGCGTAAAAGTGCTGCGCCGCCCCGGCCCCATCTCGAACCAGCCGGTACCCTTCCATTGCCCGACGAGAAAGTTGAGTTTTTTCATCTCGGCACGCTGCGGCGTGTTGTTGTCGTGCGTCTGCGCGGAGAGCAACTGCGGCACGGCGCAGAGCAGCAACAGCATTATTATTTTTCTCATTGTCAAAATCATCCTTTGGTGATGAACGCCAAATGTTAGGATCGCTGTCTTGGTTTGAACACGCTGGAGGGTAGCGGTCGGAGGCCGGCGCGGTCTTGTAGATTTGCGACATGAGCGCGCGCCGCCTACTCCACGAGTTCGCCGTGATCGATACGGCGTACACCGTGAGCGAAGACGGTCGGCGAGCCGCCGGTGACGGACGCGAACTCGTGGATGAGGTGCGCTTGATCGGCGAAGCCCACCTCGGCCGCGATGCCGGCCCAGTTTGGCGTCTCTGTTTGAACCAATTTGACGGCGGCGGCGCGAATGCGACGGGCGCGGGCGAACTGCTTCGGCGTCAGGCCGACCGCCAGTTGGAAGCGTCGCTGAAGCTGTCTGGCGCTCAATCCGATGGCGGCGGCAAGGTCTGAGATTTTGACTTCGCCGCCGCTGTTGATCAGGTGGCGAGCGGCGGCGGCGGCGAGATCGTCAATTTCAACAATTGATGGGCGCTGCTGACACAAGCCGTCGGCGAAAGCCGCGGCCGCTTCCGGATAGCTGTGGCAGGCGGCGAGGCGCGGCATCAGTTCGGCGGCCAGCGCGGGATTGACCTCCTCGCAGACGAACATTTGGTCCCTGAGCGACGACGACTCGCGGCCGATCACGGCACGTCCGGCCGCCGGTTGCAGGCGTGCCCCCCAGAACGTATCTCCCGCCTTGACCTCGGTGCGGAACGAGCGGAGCGTCGGCCCCACCACGCGCAGCCAAGACACTCGGTCCGACGGGTCGCGGTAAAAAGTGAGCGTGATACAGCCGTCGGGGAACACCTCGTGCGAGAGCGGAGCCGCCCCTAGCGGCGGCGACTCTTGCCCGGTGGCACGGAACTCCCAAAAAGAGAGGATGAAGGGGACCAGTGCGGGCGGCGGGGCGGACTCTTGATAGCGCAACATACTTTCAGGCCGTGACGATCACGGCGCGCGCGCCGGATAGCTCGGTAAAATCCTTCGAGTAGATCGTCCCCACGCGGCGGACGCGGCGGACGGTTTCGACCAATTCATCGCCGGTCAGATAGCCGCTCTCGACGTGCGAGATCGCCCACGTCTTCAAGTGCCCGGCGGCTTCGAGCAACTCCTCGACGAAGCGAAGATATTGCCCTTTGGTTTCCGTGCGGGCGCCGAGGCGGCCGGCGCGGGCGCGCTCGAAATCGTCCCAAAAGTCGCCTTCGCCGCGGACGAATTCTTCGCGCCACGTCGCGTGCGAATCGCGCCGCCGGGCGGCGGCGGCGGTCGTGGTGCGTGCCGGGCGGGGCAGGCGTAGGAACAGCAAGTCGGCGCGTTGCTCGGCGACGAAGTGGCGCGCTTCCTTGTTGTGGCTCGTGTTGCGCTGCGAGTTATTAACGGGCGGGGCTTGCGCGTCGCGCAATCGCTGGAAGACGCGCGAGAGCGGCTGGCGCAGTTCGAGCGTCGCCTCGTCGAACGAGAGCGCGTAGTCGCCGACCATCATTCCCAGTTCCAGCGCCAGCGCCTGCTTCACGTCGCCCGTCAATTGCTCGGTGTTGTCGCGCAGGTTGTCGAACCACCATGCGTCGGTTTCCGTGAACCAGCGGCGCAACGCGGGATTGCGCAAGCGGTGGCGCGGTACGTACACGTCTTCGAGCAGCGTGGCCGTGTCCTCGTCCGTCAGCCGCTCGGTGTTGTTCTCGATTCGCGCGATGCCTTTGATCCACGCCCAGCGCGCGGCGTCGTTGACGGCGATCTGCGCGCCCCAGCGTTTGACGGCGGTTTCGAGCACCGGATCGCCGGCGAACGGGTTGACGAGCGAGCGGAAACGCAGCCGGCGCAACACGCTCAACTCGAAGGCCAGCCAGCCGCGCGGCGGCGGCGCGCTTGTCAGGACGTTAGGCATGATTGGTGTTGTCTGAATTGTTAGCGGGTATCCGCGCCGCCGGTGTGCCTTCTTCTTTTGCCACCGTCTCGATTGTAGCCGCCTCGACGGGTGCGGCTGTCATAAAAAGATCACCGCCCGAAAGCGGCACGAGCGTCGCCGCTCCGGCGGGCGGCGACGACGACGGATGCGCTTCCCCAGCGATGGGGGCCGCAGGCATTGCCGCGACAGGGGCCGGTTCCTCGGTTGCAACAACAGAAAGTTTTTCTGTTCGGGTTTCTTCGCGCCGCGCGTAAGAACGCAGTTCGGCGATACCCTCAAGCGATAAAAACACGCGGACGACTTGCGGATCAAACTCGATGCCGGCCCATAAAGTCAGATGCCGGCGCGCTTCTTCTTCAGTGCCGGCGGGGCGAAACGGGCGCGCGTCGGTGAGCGCCGCGTAAGCGTCGGCGACGCGCAGGATGCGCGCGGCCAGCGGAATCTGCTCGCGCCGCAGCGCGTCGGGATAGCCCGCCCCATTCCACCATTCGTGATGCCAGCGGACGAGAAGTTGCGCGCCCCGGCCGGCACCCGTGCGGGCGACCTCCTGCTCACCGATCACCGGATGCCGGGCGAGATCAATCCGCTCGTCATCGCCGAGCGTCCCCTGTCGCTGGATGTATTCGCGCCCCATCGCCAACTCGCCGAAATCGTGGCCGAGCGCCGCGATCCGCAACGCAGCGCGATCCGCGTCGCCCAAACCGAACAGCCGCGCCACCTCGTCCGCCAATCGCGCCACCCGTTCAGCGTGCGGGTGCGAGTAACCCTCGAAGTCGTCCGCCGCTTTCGCCAGTCGCGTCAGCACTTCCAGCACATGGCGCTCTTCCTTCGTCAACTGCTGCGTTTGAATTGAAAGCATTCTTCAGTATCGAGCGCTGAGCGCTGTGTGCTGTGTGCTGAGTCAGCTGCCAGATGTCTTGACTCAGCACACAGCACTCAGCACTCAACCCTTTGGTTTCCTTTCTTTGATCCGGTCGAGCATCTGGCGCGCGGCGGTGAGCTTGGGATCGATTGTGAGCGCGCGCTCAAGTTCGGCTTCGGCGCGGCGGAACTGGCCGAGCGCCTGATACAACTCCGCGAGCCAGACGCGGTAAGAAGCGTTGCCGCCATCGAGCATGATGGCGGCGCGAAGTTCCGACTCCGCTTGGCGGCGGGTGGCGGCGTTGGCCGAGCGCGCGAGGGCGCCACCATAAGAAGCGTGATAATTTGCTTCTCCCGGCGCGCGCCGCACGGCCTCGGCGAAAAACGTGATCGCCGCGGCATGGTTGCCGACTTGCGCGGCAGCGACTCCTTGTTGGAACAACTCCGCAGCCTTATGTGAAGTCGCGTTGCCGCCGGCCGCCGGCCCCGGTGTTGTCACCGTGCGTTGGCCGGCGTTGGTTCCGCTGGCGAAACTGTTGGCGGCGGCGCGCGGCCGCGCACCACTGGCGGGTGATGAGTTTGCGGAAAGAGTTTTATCGTAAGCGGAGCGAGCTTTATCGTCTTTGAGAATTTCGTAAGCCTGAGCAATGCGGGCGAAAGCCTGTTCGACGCGGACGCGCATTTCGTCGTCAACCTCGCGCAGAAACCGGTCGGGATGAAATCGCTTGGCGAGGGCGTAGTAAGCTCTCTTAATTTCGCCGGGTGATGCGTCCAAGTCAACGCCGAGCAGAGCGTAATGAATCGTCGAGCAGGCGCGTGTCAGCAACGCATCGATCTCTAGTTGCGTCTCGCCCGTCGCCGCCGGCGCGCCGGAGGAAGCAGTGTCGTGGCGGTCAGCCACGGCGTCGCCAGCAGAGACGGCCGTGCGTGTCTGGGCGCCGGCACTCGCCCGGTCGCCGTTGTTGGCTGCCGCCGCGACGGCCGCCGTTGCGGCTTGAGCTTGTGCGATTGCTTCCGGCGTGAACGCCCGGCGACTGCCGCCGCCCCCGGCGCGTTGTAGCAATCCGCCGAGCGTCAGCGTGTAGGCAAGCTGGCGAGTTTGCTCTTCCGGCAACCCGGCGAGCGCGAGCAAATCGCGAAGACGCAGTGGCGCATCCACGCGCGACAGTATGAAGGCTTCGGCCGGAAGCAAACTGAGCCGCCCGAAGTCAACTGCGGCGACGGGTAAGAGCAACTCTCCCGCATCCGGCCAGCGCGCCGCGGCGTAGGCGGCTGGAAGCCGCCGCGCGCTTTCGAGCAGTAGCGGCGGCAGTTCGATCTTAAGCGGCCCGGATTCTGGCAATCGTCCGCGCGGATCGAAACTCCATTGCCCGTCAGTCCACAGCAACAGCGGCAACAGCGACTCCTCGGCCTGCCGGCGCAAAAATTCCTGCAACTCAACTTTCGTACACGCGCCTGCCCCCACGAGCGCCGCGCCCGCCGCCACGTCCGTCATCGCGTCTGTAACGACGGACTCCACAATCTCCTCTCTGATGGCGCCCCAGCGGCGCAGTGACGCGCCCAGACGGTAAGGACGCAAGTTGGTCGCGACCTGCGCGACGCCACCCTCTTGCACATAGATGACGGCCTTTGCCCGCTCGCGCTTCAGGCCGAGCGCGCCCGACAATTTGGCGGCGGTTAGTTCACAGAGAATTTCGGCCAGCGGAATCTCGCTCAGTTGTCCGTTCATCAGGGCGACGAAAAAGGGTGACTGTTGGCGTGCGACAAAGCACAGGATGAAAGCGACGGCGGCAACTCGCGTCACATGTCGCGGCACTGATTGAATCAGTTGTCACGGCTTAAATTTAACCCAAACTCATCATAGCTTACGCGCGCGCGGCGGAAAAGGCACTGGCACTTTCAGAGAGAGTCTGAGCGCAATTAAAAGTCCGACGCGAGCCGAACCGGATGGATGTCAGGGCCCGGAGCGGGAGCGACGGGGTTGTCACCGCGCATGATGGCTCACGGCGGATGGTGGCTGCAAGGCCGACCCGTTGCTCCCGCTCCATGTCTTGGCCGGTCTGACCGCTACGTCACACTTCTAATTGCACCCATGGGGCAATGGTATTGAATTAACAAAGTTGAGCCGAGAGGCGATCTTTTGGAATCACGGAGTTCTGAAATTTCAAATTTATAATTTGAGAATCACAGTATCCTTAATTCAATACCATGGCTCTGTAGGCGTAGCCATCTTCCGTTGACACTGGCGCAGACCGCGCTCTATATTGCGAGTAACTTCTACCATCAAGATCAAGCTACGAAATTGCTCCTCCCGCGCAGTCGGGCGTTTTTTGCTCAGGGAGGGAACGTGGTGTCTGGTAACGAGATGCGAGTTTCGTCGGGTAAAAATCAGAAAGCCGGGGAGGCGGGCGCACCGCCCGACCAACTGCTGCGGCTCAACGCCGAAGTTGGCGAACTCGTCTCGCGACAAGTCTTCTCGTCAGGCGAATTGTTGAACGGAGTAGAACTCTGCCGCGCTTTTTCCGAGTTGCTGGCGAAGTATTGGGAGCTGTGCTGCCTGTTCACATACCTCGCCGACGAAGGCGGCCGATTGTCGGCGAGCGCATCGCACACGGGGGACAAGGAATTTGACGAAGAGCAATTAAAGCGCGCCGCCGACTGGCTGGCGCAAGTGTTGGAGGAGCAGGGCAGCGAACAACAATTCTGGCTCGATGAAGAGATGCCGGCGGGAAACAAACGGGCGGCAGAGGCGCGAGAAGTTTTCACACAGGTTGGCGTGCGCGCTGGCCTCGCGGTTCCCGTCTACGTGAGCGGCGCGCTCGTTGGCGCGGTCGTTTCCGTCACGCCTGAACCTGACACTTTGCGTGCCGCGATGGGCGGCATGCGCCTCATCGCCCGCCCCGTTTTGATCGCGCTCGGAAACGCGCGCCGCGCCGCCGCGATGAATGAGCAACGCCAGCACATCGAGCGCCTCGTCGAAGAGTTACAGCAACGCACTTCCGCGCTTGAAGAAGCCAACCGCGAGTTGCAGCGCGTCAGCCGCTACCGCTCGCTGTTCCTCGCGCGCATGTCGCACGAGTTGCGGACGCCGCTGACCTCGATACTCGGCTTCGCCGAACTTCTGCTGGAGCACGGGGAACTGGTGGACGGGTCGCGCCGCTTCTGCGAAAGGATTCAGTCGTCGGGATTTCAACTGCAATTGAGTCTTAACCAACTGGTCGATCTCTCGCGGCTCGAAGCCGGCCGGACGGAACTGTTTCTGCACGAGTTCTCGCTGCGCGAGATGCTCCGGGAGTCGTGCGCGGCGGTCAGGCGGCTGGCGCAAAAGCAGGACGTCGAGATCGATTGTGATCTGACATCCATCGATGGCACCATCGTCTCAGACGAAGGCAAACTGCGGCAGGCGCTCTATAATTTTCTCGCCCACGCCATCAGCCGCAGCCCGTCCGGCGGCCATGTCGGCTTGCAACTCAACCCGACCACGCCATCCCGCTTCCGCCTCGCCATTACCGACGAGGGCGAGTCGCTCGCCGATCCGGCGCACCTCTTCGATCCGATTGACATCGACGCGCCGAGCGACGGCGGGACCAATATGAACGAGCTAGGTCTGGTCATCGCCCACCGCTTGATCATCGCGCTCGGCGGCACGGTGGCGCTGGGGGATGTCGATGCCTCGCCGCACGGTCTCACGGTGAGTCTCGAACTGCCGACGCGACCGACGGAAAACTAGCGGCTATCAGGTATCGGCGAGCAACCAATCTTATCCGACCCCTGACACCCGACACCCGATACCCAATTTATGCTTTATGATTTCGAGTTGGCGGGACGGCGTGTGCGTTTGTGGCAGCGGCCGGGCGAGAGTTACGAGCATGTGTTAATGAAAGCGCTGGGGTACGCAATGTACGCGGAGCAGTTCCCGGAGTTGGAGATCGAGCAAGCCGTGGGCTTGCGCTACAAGCCGGACCTCGTGGCCCGCGCGACCGCCGTCGGCGGCCCGCGTTTTCCGTTTTGGGGCGAATGCGGACAGACCTCCATGCGGAAAGCTCACTGGCTGTTGAAACACGCCGGGATCGGCCAGTTGGTTCTCTTCAAGATCATTGCCAACGCGGCGGCGCTAGCCACCGTACTACGCGCCGCCATCGCCGCGCGCTACCGCCACGACGGCCGAGTGCTGATTGTCAACTTCAGAAGCGACATCGTGGCGCTCACCGCCGACCGCGAAGTTGCGACCGTGCCGCGAAACTGGTACACAAACATCGAAGTGTAGGACGTCGCGAGCAAATGTTTTGTTATCAGGGCCGGATTGGTCCCTGCCGGCGTGGTTTCGTTGTCGGCGGTCAAAAACCAACTCTGCCCCGACGAATGCGTCTCGCACCCCTTCGTTTCAATCTGCGCTCTTTAGTTGTCAGGCACATTGTTTGGTTTGAAGTACCACTGTCAATGCCTTCTCAACCGCCACAAATGGAAAGCCACACGCCGCCCGTCACGATTCGCGAGCTAACAACGATTGAGGAGTTCGACGCCTGCGTGCGTTTGCAGCGCGAGGTATTCGGGCTGGAAGACTTGGAACTGTCGCCGCGCCGCCACTTGATCGTCGCGCGGCAGGCGGGTGGATGGGTGCTCGGCGCATTCGTCGAAGGCGAGTTAGCCGGCTTCGTCCATCACCTCGTCGCGGTGCGCGGCCGGGACGAGATCATCGGCTACTCGCACATGATGGCCGTCTCACCCACCCGACAGAATCTCGGACTCGGCGCGCGGCTCAAATGGGCGCAACGCGAGCGCGCTCTCGCTGAAGGACGTCGCTTCATCAAGTGGACGTGGGATCCTCTGCGCGCACGCAACGCACACTTCAACCTCAACCGCCTCGGCGTCGTCGTCCGTCACTACGCCGTCAATTTCTACGGCACCGACTATGGCACCGCGCCCGGCGAAATCGGCCAGCAACACGGCATCGACAGTGATCGCATAGTGGCCGAATGGGAACTCAACTCGCCGCGCGTCGAAGGATGCGCGAGGGCGGGCCAACCGTCCACGCCGCGCGGCGAATTGGCGGCGGCCTCCATCGTCATCCCGCCCGACTGGGGCGCGCTGCTGCGCGAAGACCCGCAAGCGGCGCAGCAAGAACTCTTGCGTGTGCGCTCCGAATTTCAACAAGCCTTCGCCGCCGGATTCGTCTGCGCCGGCTTCGAGCGCAGCGCCACCGCCCCGCGCTATCTGTTTTATAACCAAGTGTCAGATGTCAGGCCTCAGGTGTCAGGATAAACATCTGCTCCTTCCCGACACTCGACACCTGACACCTGACACCTTTTCTTATGCCTTTCACTCGCTTTGA
>JACCRA010000044.1 GCA_013813825.1 Pyrinomonadaceae bacterium
CGCCGACGAGCCACGTGAGCAACGCCACGTCGAGAAAAAACTGTGCTCCGGCCTGCACAGCAAGCGGCGTGCGCGTGAAGCGCAACGCGAGAACGTAAACAAGTGAAAGCGCAAGCGCCACCCAACCAGCCGCGAACGAAGGTCGCAACTGACCGGCCAACTCTTCCCCCGCCGCCGTTGCTGCCTCGCGCATTCCCCACACACTCAGCAACAAGAGTCCTAACGCCACGGCGGCACGTCCGCCGACGAGCCACCACAGCCGCCGCGTCGCACCGGGTAACTCTCCCGCGCTAGTCATCCGCCTGTTCATCGCATCATAGCCTAAGTGAAAGGAGTCAAAAGGTGAAGAGAAAAAAACTGGGATTAACAGGATTGACATGATAGCCGGCAACTTGTCTCCAGTTCGTTCCTGTTAATCTTGTTAATGCCGTCCATTCTCCTTTCGTCTCTCTTGGACAATCAAGAGACCTGACGGGCCTCAGTAACTTCTGCAATTTCAAATTTGAGATTTGAAATCGCGGCTCGTTTAATTCGACGTTAGCGCCCGCCGGCCCTTGCCTTTGAGTCTCGCCGGCAAAGCGCGCTTGCTTATGCCCGGACGGACACCTGTGCCAACCGTCGGAAACTTTCACAAGCGCCGCTGTCTTTAACAGCTTGCGCCGGAGACGTGAGATACTGCGAGCCGCAAGGCATAAGCGCGACGAGATGCGCGAAAGGGTAAGACGAATGGCGAAGTACAGAAAGAAACTTGTGCCGGTACGCATCGAGCCGGTGACGGAAGCGCGTCAGATCGAGACTAAAGAAGGTCATCAGCAAATCGCGCCGGGACAGTATCTCGCGATTGGCGTGGAGGGCGAGCAATACGCTTTCGGCCCGGAAGTCTTTGCGACTTATAAGTCGCTCGCCGGTCGCGCCGGCTACTATGTGAAGCGTGAGGAAGTACTTGTCGAAGCCGTGCGTCTCGCCTTTCCTATCGAATTGCACCGCCCCGGCTGGGAACATCACGGCAAGGCTGGCGACTGGTTGATCACGCTCACGCCCGAAGACCAGTATGTCTGCGACGCTGAAATCTTCGCCGCCACTTACGAGCCGGTTGACGACGAAGCGGCGGCGAAATCGTAACAATCGGCTCCCACCGCTCATCGCCAGATAGCCGCTGTTGATTCGTCACGGCAAAGCCGTCTGAAATGCGCCGCGGTCAAACAGGTTGAGCAACAGGTACGAGAGCGCAAAGGCGAGCAGCAGACAAGCGGCTCTAACCGCTTGTCTGGAAGTGATCCTGCCGCCGCCGCGCGCTGCTGCCCACCGCCGGGGGAACAGTTCCGTGTAGAGCAGGAACAGGCCGGCGTAGCACAGCGCCGCTAGCGCGACGAATCGCAGTTCACGGGATTGGGACAGGAACGTGATGATGAGGCCGACGAAGCCGATGAGCAGGACGACACCGAACAATTCCAACAGTGGCGTCAATGGCCGCGCCGTGCGACATTGATAAAGTACCGCCAGCCAGACGAGCAGCGCGCTGAAAAAGGAGATGAGTTCTAAGACGCGCGCGAAACTAGAGTTGGTGCGTCCGCCGGCCAAGATCGTCAGCATGAGGAACAGGCACAGCAGGGAAAGAAGTGAAAAGTGGCGCGCGGCAAATTCGGTTAAAGTCGTGCCGGCATACTTGTCCGAGCGTTGCTGCTGCCGCTGCTGATTGTCGGGCGTCATGCGGCAGATTTAACCATAGGCGGACGGCAAAGCGTCACAATTTAGCGTGAGTGCAACAAGTAAGGAGAAGCATTTAATGAAGATTATCGTGAGCGGCGCGACCGGCCTCGTCGGCAGGGCGTTGCTGCCGTCCCTGCGCGCGGACGGTCATCAGGTCACGTCTCTGGTGCGGAAGCAGACCGGGACGGGCAGTGAAGTTCTCTGGAATCCGGCGGCAGGACAGTTAGACGCGGCGGGCCTCGAAGGCTATGAGGCAATTGTCCATCTCGCCGGCGAGAACGTCGGGGAAGGGCGCTGGACGGAAGAAAAAAAACAGAGCATCCGCGACAGCCGCGTTCAGGGGACCAGCCTGCTGGCTGGGGCGCTGGCCCGTCTCGCCACGCCGCCGCGCGTGTTCGTTTCGGCCTCGGCCATCGGTTATTACGGCGACCGTGGCGCGGAAGTGTTGACCGAAGAGAGCGCGCCGGGCGCGGACTTCCTCTCCGGCGTATGCCGCGAGTGGGAGGCGGCGGCTGACGCGGCGCGGGCCGCCGGCATTCGCGTCGTCTCACTCCGTTTCGGCGTCATCCTCAGCGCGGACGGCGGGGCGCTGAAAAAGATGCTGACGCCTTTCAAACTCGGTGCCGGCGGTCAAGTCGGCGGCGGCGAACAGTACATGAGTTGGCTGACGCTTGACGATGCAGTCGGCGCTATTAAGCACGCGCTATCTCGCGAAGACTTGCGGGGAGCGGTCAACGTCGTCGCGCCGCACCCCGCCACGAACGGCGAGTTTACGAAGACGCTCGGCAAAGTGCTCGGCCGTCCGACGTTCTTTCCCGTCCCTGCCTTCGCCGCGCGCCTCGCCTTCGGCGAAATGGCCGACGCCCTGCTGCTCGCCAGCACGCGCGTCGAACCGGCGCGGCTCAAGGCGACCGGCTATCAGTTCAAGCACCCGCAACTTGAAAACGGACTGCGGCACACGCTGGGCAAGTGAAGCAGAGTGAAAGCGAAGGGCAGGCACGCCAGCGAGGGAATGATCTAAAAATTAAATTTGAATTAAAGACAGTAGTCTCTGACGTCGGGACACTTTGCTTTGTCCCTGACGGAACGATTCAAAAAAGTATCCTGATTCCGGGGTAATAGCTATGTTCTAACCTTCGCCTTTCGCCCTTCACCTTTCACCTTTCCATGATGGTCAGCCAAACATATCACCCGCGCTGGATGAGTTGGTGGCTTTACGCGGCGGGCATTTATAACATCGCGTGGGGCACGTGGGTGGTGCTGTTTCCGTTGGCGTTTTTCCAGTGGGCGGGGATGGAGTCGCCGAACTACCCGGAAATCTGGCAGTGCGTCGGGATGGTGGTTGGCGTCTATGGGGTCGGCTACTGGATCGCGGCGCGTAATCCTTTCCGCCATTGGCCGGTCGTGCTGGTTGGTTTTCTTGGCAAATTGCTTGGACCCATTGGCTTCGTGCAGGCCGCGCGGCAAGGCAGTCTCCCGTGGCGCTTCGGCCTGCTCAACCTGACTAA
>JACCRA010000054.1 GCA_013813825.1 Pyrinomonadaceae bacterium
CGCGCAACGCCACGTCGATAACGGCGTGTCGAAGACCTGCAACGGGGCCGCCGACGATACGGTCGAATCCGTCGATCATCTCTACCGTCTCGCGCGTGAGTTGGGCTGTAAGGCGGTTAGTTATTACCGCGATGGTTCGCGTGAAAGTCAGGTGTTGAGCGCTGTAAAGGGCGCGGAGCCGAAAGGCGAAGCGGCCTGCGATCCGGCGATTGTGAGCGAAGCGGTGAACTTCGAGCCGGAGACGGCGGACACTGACCGTGCGGCCAGAGAAGCGCCGCTGTCCGTCGCAACGGCGACGATGGTTTCGGCCTCCCCGGCGGCAGTGGCGGGACAGCCCGAGCGGATCGAGCGCCCGCGCGAGTTGCGCGGCGGGACATGGCAGATTCCGTTTGACGGGCAGAATCTCTACGTCACTGTTAATCACGACGGACGGCGGATTCTTGAAGTCTTCGCCACTGGTCCCATTTCGGGCGGCGTCGGCCTCCTCGCCTCGAAAATGCTGCGTGGCGGGTTCGACGACCGCGAGGTCGCGCGCAGCCTCAACAAAGTGACCGGCACTCACTCGGTCTGGTTTAACGAGCGTCTGCTGACGAGTCCCGAACAGGCCGTCGCCGAGTGCGTCATGCTCACTTCGCGCCGCCTACAAAATCAGCCGGATTCGCAGCGTGCCGCCTCTTACGCCCAAGAGCCACCGGTCGCGACCCCAACGCCCGCCGTCGCCGTCAGGACCAATCAAAACTATTCGCTGATTAGCGAATGCCCCGAATGTCGCGGGCAGTTGGAGCACGCCTCGGGCTGCGACTTCTGCCGTGACTGCGGGTACTCGAAATGCAAGTGATCTGAGCTTAAACAGGTGTGCCAAGCAGGGGGCGGCCGAAGCATTCCGCGACGGCCGCCCTCTTTACGTCTCGACACGGGAGCCGTAATTCACAGCATTGGGAATAGTTCACCCGAAACGACAAGAGGAGGGACGGAACGATGGCGGTGGGTTGGGTGGAGGCGGAGACGAACCGGCATCAAGATCACGTCATCGCGCACGTTGTCGGCGCGACGCCGCTCGGATACTTCGTGGCCGACGAGGCTTTCCATCTCGTCCTTGACATCGGCTTTATCTGGACCATCCTCGTTGACGGAGAAATGAGCCTGCTGCCCGAAAAAATCGCGCTCGCGGAATTGAACATCAGCGAGGACCGGCGCAAATTATTGACCGCTGGCATTCGCGAATTGCGGGAATCCGATGAAGTGACAGAGCCTAAGAGCATAACTCGCGCGCCCGAAGGATGCTTGATCGAAGCATTCGGCTTTTATCGTGACGAGGACGGGCGGCGGTGCCGATTTGAGATTCGCGGTGAACAATTGAGCCTTTGTGTCGAGGCTTCGTCCGCGACCGGCGAATTTGTGGCAAACTGTTTTTGAAGGAGCGGCGCTGCGCCGGGAATTCCGCTGGCCCGCTCCGGCGTGGAGCGGTCGAACCATCAAGCCTAGTCTCTAGCAAAGAAGAAGGAAATGCTCAACACAATACCGAACGAAGTAGCGCGGGGAATGATCTTCGCGACGGGCGAATCTACCTCGAAGCAGCCAGACGATGCGGGGACCAACGACGACGAGGGGCTGGAAGATGTCGTGCGCGACGAGCAGGATTACTTGCGCTCGCGCCTGCGCAATGAACTCGGACGCGAACCGACGGATGAAGAACTCAGCGAGTGGCAGCGCCAGCACACGGAAGGATACTAAGGAAAGAGATGAGGGCGGAGGGATGAAGGAAGAATCTGTTTTACTTCATCCCTCCGCCCTTATCCCTTATCTCTGTGTCAGGGTTCGACGGTGAGTTGGCTATCGACTTTACGAACGCCGCTGATGTTGCGGGCGAGTCGTTCGGCGCGGCTCTTCTGGGCGGCTGATTGGACGTTGCCAATGAGCGTGGCTTTGCCGTCGATGACGGTGACGGTAATGCCGAGCGCGGAGAGGTCCGGGTCGTCGGTCAATGCTTTGTTGACATCGGATTCGATGGTTGCGTCGGTTACGCCGGAGGAACTAGTCGCCGTCGTTGCCGTCGTCGAAGGCGGCGGCGCGGAACTGGCCGGGGGCGCTTGAATGATGACGGGAGCGGGCGCTGTTGCCGGAGCTTGCTGTTCGATGATGATAGGCGGAGCCTGCTGCTGCGCTGGCTGTTGAATGACGAGCGGCGTCGGCGCGGTCGGAATCGGCGTGGGGGCGGTGGTAACCCTGACGTTCGTGTTGGTCGGGTCGTCGTTGTTCATCAAAAAGAACAAAACGAACGCCGTCAAGGCAATCGCCGTCAACGCCACGGCGGCGACCATCCCGGTCGAGTAGCTGGAACGTTCGGGCACCCGCTCGGTGTGCGAGTATGAAACCTCTTCGCGCCGGCTGGTCGGCGTTTCGACAACGACGCGACTTCTTCGCTGTTGTTCTTCGTCTTGTGACATGGAACAGTCTCCTATTCGAGTTCAAAGTTGGTGGAAGTAAAAACGGAGCGAGGTGTTGGAGGCATGACCGGACAATCATCCGGCCGGACATGAAAAAAGGAGAGTGAGCGCCCGCGAGACCGCTCACTCCCCAAACCGCAAAGATTAGTAACGCCGACGACTTTGGCGCTTGCGATAGATGGCCGAACCAGCCGCGCCGCCGAGCGCGCCGACTGTCGCCGCGCGTTTGCCGCCGACCGCCGCGCCGACGCCCGCGCCG
>JACCRA010000078.1 GCA_013813825.1 Pyrinomonadaceae bacterium
AGCCTTCCATAACTCCACGTAAAGGTACATCTAAGCTTCTCCTTCCAAATCCGAATGGTTTACAAACGAGACGGCTTGTAATTGATATGTGGCGTTAAGTCAACAGTTGATAGGAGCGCGAGCCATCTAACGCCGGAGCTGAGATGCGCCGCGCGTAAGCGTTCAAACTACGACGAAGGAGACATGATGACAAGCATTCTATCGCGGCGTCATCTCCAGCGACTTATAGGTGTACGTGGTCATCTCCGCTGTAATCTTTATGGCGCAGATGGGACATGCCGGGCGGGTGTGACGACTCTGCAATGAACGGCAGTGCGATGCCTGTAACAAGCGTGCCGCACACCCGCACGGCGCTTTTCGCTCACCAACGAATACTCAGATACCGCCGATGAACGGCTCTACTATAAGTTCCTAGCTCGCGCACAGTTCACCGTGGCGAGACTTCGGCAGCCAGCGCGAGGTATCGTCAAATTAACCATGCCGGCGTGCTGCAGATCAGCACGTGCGGCATAATCCGCCGATGAAACCCTCCCTGTACCGCCGGCACCGCTTCCCTGCTGAGATCATTAGCCACTGCGTCCTTATCTATTTCCGCTTCCCCTTAAGTTACCGCGATGTCGAAGAGATGATGCGGATGCGCGGCGTCACGCTCACCTATGAAACGGTCCGATACTGGTACCTCAAGTTCGGTCAGAATTTCGGCAATAACTTGCGCCGCCGGAGCCCTCGACCGGGTATTGTCAAGTTAACCTAAAATCAGCGGAAATAACTCCAATATGTAGGCCCCCCGTGGTCATTATCTTCAACATAGTGTATACGACAACCGCAAATTACGTTTAACTTGACAATACCGTGAGCTGAGTTCCGCTCTCTTCTTGACAGCTTAGGGGCTCGACGAGCAGTATGTCGCAACGTACTACAACTTCTACGATCTCAAAGCATTGAGAGGCCTGCTCCTCCAACTGAGGCTCGACCGAGCCTTTGAACTTCAGTTCGAGCTTAACCGCACGGGTCAGGAGCTAAGGGAGATGAAACCCAACAAGTTCAGTTTAGCGTTCATCGGGTGTGTGCTGGTGTGTCTGTTCGCGAGCACGGCACGCGCCGACCCGGTGACAGTGAGATTCGACGAACTGCCGGACGGGACGCCGATCAACAACGTCAACTTATCCGGTGTGGCCTTCGGCTTCACGCTGAATGGCGCGGCTTCGACCGACGCGCGCTTCCGTCGAGTCGGTCCGCGCAATCAGGCTTATGTGCAGTGTCCGTGCTTGGAAGGCGCGGCTGCCGGAGTGCTAACGTTTGATTTCGCCGCGCCGACTTCGACGCTGAGTTTCGGTCTCGCCCGCGTGACGAACTTGAATCTGTTCCCCGGCGCGACCGTACAGCTTTTCGACGCCGCGTCCGTCCTGCTCAACACTCTGACGATTGATCTGGTTCGCGTGCCGCCGTTTGATTTCCCCGAAGGCTTGTTCAGCTACACGGGCGTGCCGGTGGGCCGCGCAGTCATCACCTTCAATAATCCGTCGGCAGCCTTGCGTTTCGCTTTGGACAACCTGACTTTCGACCAGCCCGCCGCGCCGATTCCCGAACCGGCGACATTGCTGTTGCTCGGCACAGGGCTGGCGGGCATCGTCGCAATCCACCGCCGTCGTCAACAACCGTAGCGTGGACGAAGGTTTGGGCTCCTCTCGCGTGACTGCTTTGTGCCCCCGTCCGCGCTCGCCTTTGGCGAGACAAAGTTTTTGACTTGAGGGACGAACATGAAAAGATTGCTCTCCTACCTCTGCATACTTTCTCTTGCCGTCGGTGTGTGCTTTGACGGCGCGGCGGCGCAGCAGACTTGCGACTTGACGGGCAGGAAAATCTTTGTGGATGCCGGGCATGGCGGCAGCGATCCGGGCGCCATCGGGCCGACGGGATTGCAGGAAAAGGATGTCAACCTCGACGTCGCTCTGCGCTTGCGCGACTGGCTGCAGGGGTTGGGCGCGACCGTCGAGATGAGCCGCACGACGGACATCTTTATTCCACTCAGCACGCGCGCCGATCTCGCTAACGCCTTCGGCGCCGACCGCTTCATCTCCGTCCACAACAACGCCTTCACCAGCCCGTCCGCCAACGGCACAGAAACTTACACCGTGCCCAATCCTTCAGCCACCACGCGCGACTTCGGACAGCAGACGCTCAATTACCTG
This sequence comes from Pyrinomonadaceae bacterium, assembly GCA_013813825.1. Taxonomy (GTDB): domain Bacteria; phylum Acidobacteriota; class Blastocatellia; order Pyrinomonadales; family Pyrinomonadaceae; genus JACCRA01. The sequence continues at coordinate 2,193 of JACCRA010000078.1, forward strand.
CTGTGGTACTTGGGTCTGCGTAATCGCGGACTCAGAACCGCGAACTTCACGGTGTTGATCCGCACGGCGATGCCCGCAGTTTTGTCGGAATCGGCTTTCGTCACCAACCCCGCCGAAGAAGCTCTGCTCGCCGACCCCGCCGCGCGCGCTTGGATCGCCGAAGCCCACGCCTACGCGATTTGCCAACACCTCAACGCCTCAATTGCAACGCCCGGCGAGACAACCGCCAGCGGTGCGGCTCAGTCGCAGCAGCAGGCTGTTTACATTAAGGACGGACAAGTTTGGGTGGCGGGCACAGGCGCTGACACGCAGTTGACGAGTGACGATCTGGTTTACAGCGACGCTAAGCTCAATCCGACGGGAGACAAAGTGTTAGTGACCGGCAGCGACTTTGCCGGCAGCCGCTTACTCGTCATTGACTTAGCGGCCGGCGGGCGGAGCGACTTAAGCGTGTTTGGCATCGGGCACGCCGGCGAGTACAACTTGAATTACGAAGGTTTCTGGTCCCCCGACGGCAGCCGCATCCTCGTGCTGTTTACGCGCGACGACGGTCACGAACAAATTGCCGCCGACCTCTATCTATTCGACGGCGACGGCAGAAATCACCTGCGTTTGACGGACGATGAAATGGTGAAACGCAACCCTGCTTGGACGGGGGACGCGCAAGTGAGCTATGAGACGGGTGATGGCACGACCGTCACCCTCGATCTGCCTTGAGGGCGAGTAACCGTTGTTTAGCTTTGGGGAAGAGAGAGCCGGAGAGACCTCACTTACGCATTCTGAACCCATTTTCCATCGGCTTGTGTTTTGGCTCTGCATAAACTAACCGGTCGCGAGAGTGGTGAGCAGTATCAGGCAATAAAAACAGGTGTAGAAATGCACTTCTTCTATGCATGTGTGTAGAGGCATATAAAAAGTAAGCTGTGCATATTTTGGACGAAATGAAGGACATAATGCCGATTCTCTGATGCGCTGAGAGAGTGGCAAGGTCGGAGTTTAAAGATGAAGGGCGGCTTCTCAAGAAGCCGCCCTTTTTAGTCAGTAAGATAGTTTCAGGTGCAAGGTGATAGTCCGCGAATGGTACTGTCAAGTTAATGCGCCGGTGGGACACAGAAGCATTCATGCGGCATAATCCCCCGATGAAAACCTCCCTGTACCGCCGCCACCGCTTCCCTTCCGAAATCATCAGCCACTCGGTGTGGCTCTACTTCCGTTTCGCTCTCAGCTACCGCGACGTGGAAGAAATAATGGCGGTGCGCGGCGTCACCTTCACCTACGAGACGATCCGACACTGGTGCCTCAAGTTCGGCCAGACTTATGCGAATGGGTTGCGCCGCCGAAGCCCTCGCCCTGGTGACAGATGGCACATGGATGAGGTGTTCCTCAGAATCAACGGGCGGACTCACTACCTGTGGCGTGCGGTGGACCAGGAGGGCGAAGTGCTCGACATTCTGGTCCAGAGTCGGCGAGATCAGAAAGCCGCGAAGAGGTTTTTGCGCAAGCTCTGGAAGGGCCTACGAGACGTGCCGCGGGTCGTCTTCACGGACAAACTCAAGAGCTACGGCGCGGCGATAGCCGAGATCATGCCGGGTGTCGAGCACAATCAAGGTAAACGACAGCATAACCGCGCGGAGAACTCGCACCAGCCAACCAGATTGCGCGAGCGGTTGATGCGCAGGTTCAAGTCGGCAGGCCACGCACAACGCTTCCTTTCGGCCTTCGGAGTCATCACCTCACACTTCAGACCGGGGCGGCACCTGTACACGGCCGCGGCCTATCGGGAGGTGATGAAGTCGAGATGCGCCACTTGGGGCGAGGTAGTTGACGCTCAGCCGGCGGCATGAAGAGCGTCGCCGCTCATCAGCTAGATCGGGGCAGGTTCATTCTGTCCGACCCGGTCATTTTTTTGTCCCTTCATCACGTTAAGTTGACAGTGCCATATTCGACAACCTCAATTACAAAGAGTCGCTGCCCTTTTTTCAACCTCTCAGCATTACTTTTTCATGACTACCGGAAGAACAAAACCTTTGTCTCCCGCGCTCTTGGAATCATCCTTCACGCAGACAAAACGGCAGACATTAAATTGCTGTTTTGCGATGCGCGACGAGCCGCAGCAAGCCGTTGATGCCTGCATGAACGAGCGCATAGACGATAATCGCAATCACAATCGGTAGCGCCAACGTGTAGCCGCCTTCGATTGACGGACTCCCGACGATGCCGCGAAACGGCGCATAGAGCGGGTCGGTTACGCTGCGAATGAATTGCACAAACCCGGCGCTCGAACGCGCCGCCAGCAGCGCCAGCAGCAACCGGACGGCGAGCAGCGCGTAGATGACATAGAAGATGTAGTCCACGACCTGTGAAACGCGAGCCAAGCCGCGCGAGCGTTCGACTTCGCGCTCGGTTTCGGCGACTTCATTGATCGCCTTGCCGCGCATCTCTCCGGCGACCTGCTCCATCTGCCGCGCTTCGATGCGCGTCGTGCGGTCGGCGCGGGTGGCGATTTCGGAGTTCACATCTGATTCGACCTGCGACTTGATCGCGTCGTGTTGCATTTGGCGACGCGCTTCGTCGGCAGCCAGTTTGTCGTCTTGCATCTGAAATCCTCCTGCATAGTCAATCGAAATTTTAGAAAGCTTCTCGCGCGTCCCTCCCTTGCTCGGTTGTTAAACCTCAGTAGTATAGCGGCAACCTCTAATCATTCATCACCGTCGCTGCTATCGCTCATCATCTCACCTGACACTTTTGGTTTGTGACTCGCTGACGCTTGCGCCCTCGCACGTTCACGCGCGTCCGGTGCGTCCCGCAAGGCTTGCGACCGCAGCGCCCAACTCGGTCGGGTCAACCGGTTTCGGGATATGCAACTGAAAGCCTGCCAGCAAAGCGCGCTTGCGGTCTTCCGCGCCCGCGTAGGCAGTGAGCGCCGCCGCCGGAATGCGCCCGCCCCGTTCAGCAGACAACGCTCTTATCCGAGCGCACGGTCTTCGACCTGAAACTGGCGCATGACGCCGCGGTAGCCCTGTCCAAGCTCAAGCGCGCTCGCCGGGAGATGTCGGACTTGCTCCGCGAGTGGTTACTATTCATC